>CAZRDI010000015.1:0-15814 GCA_964598825.1 uncultured Dehalococcoidales bacterium | reverse complement strand
CCCCCGTTTCAGCACTACATTCCGTCATGCTACGGGGAGTACCAGAGGTATATTCCTTCATGCTACTCCAAGGAAAGCAAGGCACTATCAAACGAATACGCCGAAGCGTCTGACACACCAGAGGTAAAACAGAGAAGAACGAGCAAACCCACCCAGGATAGACTAGTCGCCGTAAAGTAAACGCTTCCCACACACCCCGCCCCGCACCACCGACTCCACGAGCCGACGGCTCACTATGCCCAAATTAATTGGAGGCGACGACCGGATTCGAACCGGTGATAAGGGTTTTGCAGACCCCCGCCTTAACCACTTGGCTACGTCGCCCCGGAACCCGCGAAAACCCACAGTTTCCGCGTGCCCCCTATTATAACACGGCAGCAACCGACCTGAAAAGATGGTATCAATAGCCGGAGCAGCCCCGGACAGCCACGTAAACACGCCCATATATAATTGACAAAACTGCCGCGTATAGACTAGGATTTTTAAGGTCGTACCACACGGAGCTCATAAGACCTGAATTTCTACTTTACAGAAGGGAGATAATTACTCTAAATGGAACTGGGATTAGCCGGAAAAACAGTCGTCGTTACCGGCGGCAGCTCAAACATCGGTCGTGGCATAGTCATCGCCTTTGCCAGGGAAGGCGCAAACGTGGTGATTGCCGATATAGACGAGGCCAGCGGTCAAAAGGCGGCTGAATCGGGCAACAAGCTGGGCGGCAGGGTAGCGGTAATTAAAACGGACATAACCAAGCCGGAGCAATGTGAAGCCATGGCAAACAGGGCTCTGGACGAGTTTAAGCGACTGGACGTGCTGGTAAACTGCGCCGGGTGGTTAAGCGACCAGCTGTTTGTTGACAAGCCCAGGGAGGAATGGGTCAGGGAAATAGATATAAACTACTGGGGGGTGATTAACTGCACCAGGGCAGTAATCGGCCACATGATAGACCAGAAAAGCGGCAAGATTATCAGCATCGCCTCCGATGCCGGCAAGGTCGGCGAATACAAAGAGGCGGTCTACGCCGGAGCCAAGGGGGCGGTTATAGCCCTGTCCAAATCACTGGCTAAAGAGGTCGGGCGCTACGGAATCAATGTTAATGCGGTCTGCCCGGGAGCTATTGTCCCCGCCAGCGACGAGGAAATGGGGGCGTCAAGCCTGTGGCAGAGCGGCGGCCTGTTCTACAAGATGACGGACGATACCAAAGAGAAGATGGCTAAAGCCTACCCTCTGCGCCGGTTAGGCAAGGCGGAAGATATAGCCAACATGGTTATATTCCTGGCTTCGGACGTAGCCAGCTGGATAACGGGGCAAGCCATTAGCGTAGACGGCGGCTATACCATGGCGTAAGGGGAAACACTAAAGCGAAAGATTAACGGCCGGAGGTGCTAACTGAAAACCGACTCCCTCCTGACTCAAACAAAGAGGTTGCTGCAGCGTTTTGACCTTCAGCCGAGAAAAGGACTGGGACAGCACTTCCTCGTTGACGAGGAAGTGCTCAAGCTTATTACGCCGGCAGCAGAGCTTACCCCTGACGATACTGTTGTGGAAATAGGGCCCGGTCTCGGTATGCTGACCAGGGAACTGGCCGGGCAGGCGGGCCGGGTGCTTACCATTGAGCTGGATAACAAACTGGCCGCCATGCTAAAACAGACCCTGTCCTCTCTCAGCAATGTTACCATCATCAATAAAGACATCCTTGAAGTCGACCCGGCAGTCCTGCTCCGGGACACGGCAATTAACATTTCTTCGGGCTACAAGGTAGTAGCTAACCTGCCCTACTATATTACCTCCCCCGTCCTGCGCCATTTCCTTGAGGCTTCGGTCAAGCCGCAGATTATGGTAGTAATGGTGCAAAAAGAGGTAGCCGAAACTATCGTGGCTGAGCCCGGTCAGATGAGCATATTGAGTATCAGTGTGCAGTTTTACGGAAAGCCCAGAATCATCAGCCATGTACCCGCCCGGTGCTTTTACCCGGCACCAAAGGTAGACTCAGCCATATTGCGGGTTGATGTATACCCCCGACCCCAGGTGGCGGCAACAGACGAAGCGGGCTTCTTTGAGGTGGTGCGGGCTGGTTTCAGCGCCCCCCGCAAGCAGATAGTCAATTCCCTGACTCAGGGCTTGAAACTACCGAAGGCGGAGGCCTTAACCTTACTGGAAAAAGCAGGCATAGCAGCACAGCGGCGGGCTGAAACACTAACCCTTGGCGAGTGGGCACAGCTATGGCAGGTAATCACTCAAGCAGGTGAACCGGCATGCTGACTGTTCCGGCACCGGCCAAGCTAAATTTGACCCTTGAGGTTCTGGCTAAACGCCCCGACGGCTTTCATGAAATCCGCAGCGTCATCCAGACCGTAAACCTGTGCGACAGCCTCCGCTTCCAGTTAAGCCGGAACGTTGAGTTCAAGTGTGATGCGCCCGACTGGATTCCGGAAGAAAGCCTGATATCTAAAGCAACCGGTCTGCTTCAGACGGCTACCGGGTGCTCCAAAGGGGCAACAATAGAAATCAGCAAGCGCATACCCCTGGTATCTGGGCTGGGTGGGGATAGCAGCGACGCCGCCGCTACCCTACGTGGACTTAATAAGCTATGGGAGCTTAACTTATCCCAAAAAGAGCTACTTGAACTAGCCCCGCAGCTAGGCTCGGACGTGGCTTTTTTCATCTACGGCGGCACGGCTCTGGTCGAGGGCAGAGGTGAGACGGTAACCCCACTGCCTCCGCTACCCCGGATGTGGGCTGTCCTGGTAATTCCAAGCGTGCCCAAGATACCGGGAAAGACGGCACAGCTTTACGCCAGCCTCAACACCAGCCACTACACGGACGGGCAGATTACGCAGAGACTGGCAGAGGCACTAAAGGCAGGCAACGAATTGGCACCGTCTACCCTGTTCAACACATTTGAGAACGTAGCCTTTACCAGATTCTCCGAGCTAAGTGTTTACCAAAAGCATCTCGTAAAAATGGGTGCCGCCAACATTCACCTGGCAGGGTCGGGCCCAACTTTATTCACCCTAACCAAGGACAGGGCTCAAGCCGAGGAACTACATATCCGCTGCCAGCAACAGGGGCTGGAGTCCTATCTGACCGATACCTCACTCCCCGTAGACGGGGTAAAATAAATAACCTATAATCTTCAGGTAACGCCTGATTAAGGAGATATATAATGTCCAATACAGAGGAAAATCTGCGGGAAGCCTTTGCCGGAGAAAGCCAGGCTAACCGCCGCTACACGTTCTTTGCCGAGAGGGCGGAGAGGGAGGGGCATACCCAGATAGCCAGGCTATTCCGGGCTGCGGCTGAAGCGGAGACGGTTCACGCCCGCAACCACCTTGCCGCCATGGACGGACCCGGCACAACCAAGGAAAACCTGTTAGCCGGCACCATCGGGGAACACTACGAATTCACGAGAATGTATCCCCCATTTATTGATAAGGCTGAAGAGGAAAACAACAAGAGGGCTCAGGTTACTTTTGAGTATGCCAATGAGGTAGAGCAAATCCACTACAACCTCTTTCAGGAAGCACTGAAAGCCTTTGATGCCGGTCAGCAACCAAAGGATGAGCCCTACTTCGTCTGCCAGGTGTGTGGTAACACCGTAGCCAGAGAAGCCCCCGAAAAATGCCCCATATGCGGCGCCCCCGCCAGTAAATTCAAGCGGGTGGAGTAGGTTTCCGCCACCTGCTCGCTTATTCCACCCACGACCTGGCCATAGCTTCCTCTCCCTCCCTGGTTGTTATCCTGCCATCCAGTTTGGCATCCTGAAGCAGCCTCAGTAGATCTTTAACACGGGGACCGGGGGCTATGCCCATCCTTACCAGGTCTTTGCCGGTAAGTAACGGCCTGACATGGCGGAGCTTATCAAGGAATAGCTGAATGCGCTGGCAAGCCACGAGGGAATCGCAGGCTAGCAAATTAGCGGTAACCGCCGGCAAAGAATATCCATTGAGCAAACGGTAAACGCTGCTATGGGTGAGCCCGAGGCTATCCAGCAGCTCAAGCTGCGCCTTAAGGCTACTGGTACCCCGCAGGGTTTGAGCCAGTGCTTTAGGTAAATTAAGCCGTGAAATCAGCTGCTCGTTTTTCTCACCGGTTAAGCGGTAAGCCAGAAGCACCAGATAGAGGGCAATGGACGGTGAACCAAGAGAGCTTATCTGGCGTGCCTGCTCGAACTTCTCAGCCAACCAGTCGTCACCCTTCAGCGCCGGGTGCAGTTTTGGCAGCACTTTTAGCTCCTGAGCACGGCGGAGGGCCTTCTCGGGAAATTCTTCCCCCAGAATAAGCTCCAGCTCATGCCGTATCCGGTCGCCACTGATGGTATCCAGCATAGACAGATTACGTTTAAGCAACTTCAGGGTATCTTTTTCTAACTGGAAATCCAGCCGCTGCTCATAGCGCAACCCGCGCCAGATACGGGTAGCGTCGTCAATAAAGCTATTGTTATGTAAAATGCGAACGAGTTTATGCTCAAGGTCTTCCCTACCCCCATACAGGTCGACCAGTTCGCCGTAGTGGTTGGGGTCAAGCTTAACAGCCATGGCATTGACGGTAAAATCACGCCGAAAAAGGTCGCTCTCCAAAGAGCCGGGGGTTACTTTCGGCAGCGCTCCCGGTTTATCATAGGTCTCGGAGCGAGCGCTAGCCAGGTCAACACTCCACTTATCCCACCTGAGCTTAGCGGTATTGAAACGGGGATGGGTCACAAGCTTAGCCTGTACAATGTCCGCCAATCGCTGCGCCAGATTTATGGCATCACCCTCCACCACCAGGTCAAGGTCAAGATTGGTCCGCTTCAGGAGCAGGTCACGAACCACGCCACCGACCAGATACAGGCTCTGCCCCTGATTGGCAGCCACCAGCCCGCCGGCCTGCATAAACTCAACCAGCTCGGCCGGTAGCTGTTTTTCAATTTTGCTAGCTAGATTAGTAATCTCCGACATCTCTCTTCCTACTCAAGGCAGCCTGGTCTGCATTATAGCACAGGTTGTCATTGAGTTCATTCTGATTGACCGTAGGCTCTTCATCTGGTAGGCTTATCCAGATAAGATGACAACAGAACTTAAAGAGACAACCAAGCGCCTGGGCGATGCACCCCTGTTGAGGCTGCTCATCAGCCTGAGTGTGCCCGGCATGGCCTCAATGATAGCCATGACGCTCTATAATATCATTGATACCTTCTGGGTGGCACGGCTCGGTTACCAAGCCATTGCCGCACTGACCATCGTCATGCCCTACCATGTACTCATTATTGCCATCGGCTCCGGCTCCGGCATCGGTATCAACGCCCTCGTCTCCCGGCGCTTCGGTGAGAGAAACATTGAAGCCACTCATCATATCGCCGGGCAGGTCTTCACGCTCTCCGCATTCCTCGGCGTTATCTTCCTTATGCTCGCCGCCTTCCTGGCGAAACCAATCCTGACCATCTGCGGGGCAACCCCGGACATCATAGGCCTTGCCGTCCAGTACCTGAACATCCTCGGCTTCGGCATACCCTTCGTCTTCTTTATGATAATGTCCAATGGACTGCTGCGAGGCTCAGGGGACGCTGTCAGACCCATGATATTCATGATTACCGCCAGCGTGGCTAATATCATCCTTGACCCCTTTTTCATCTTCGGCTATGGACCTTTCCCGGAAATGGGTGTCCGCGGGGCGGCCCTGGCTACGATAATTGCGCAATCACTCGGCGCCGGACTCAGCCTCGGCTACATTCTCGCCGGCAAATCTGCCTACCGGGCAAAGCTAAAGCATCTCAAACCTGACCTGAAGGTACTGAAAGACATCTACCGCGTCGGCCTACCTTCAATGATACTGGAGACTGGCGAGAGCGTGGTATTTGCCCTGTTTAACTATGTTATCTCCGGCTTCGGGTCCTTAGCCCTGGCCGCCGTCGGCATCACCATACGCATCGCTGACCTGGTATGGATGCCCATATTCGGCGTCTCCCAGGGACTTCTACCCATCGTGGGCTTCAGCTCCGGTGCCCGCCTCTGGAAACGACTGTGGCGAGCCGTCAAGCTGGCTTCAATCGGCATTATGCTGCTCACCGGGGTAGCTCTGGTGGCACTGGAAATCCTCGCCCCGCAGCTCATCGCCATCTTTAATGACGACCCGGAGTTGATGGCCATCGCCGTGCCCGCCATGCGCATTTTCATGTCAACGGTCTTCCTCATCGGTCCTTCTATCCTGTTTATAACCACCTTCCAGGGCCTGTCCAAGGGCAAAGAAGCCATGGTTCTTACCCTGATGCGCCAGTTCGTCTTCTTTGTCCCGCTACTGTTCCTTCTCCCCCGAATCTGGGGGATAAGCGGGGTGTGGATATCAATCCCCATCTCAGATACCCTTGCTTTTATCCTATCGGGGCTGTGGCTTTTCAGGGAGTATAAGACGCAACAGAAAACGGGGGTGTGGTATGACATACCTGTTCCGGCAGCTGATTCCAGAAACTAAACACCCCACTCATTGCCATTTGCCAGGCATTTACCTTATAATGAGTCCCGTAAAGATAAGACTATGAAAGTTATCGCAACCGTAGGCATGGCTGGCTCCGGCAAATCGGAGGTGTCCCGCATACTTGAGGAGAACGGCTTTGCCAGAATAAGATTCGGTGATGTGACCGATGAAGAAATAGCCGGAAGAGGGCTGGAGTTGAACGAGAAAAACGAACGCTACATCAGAGAACTCCTCAGGGAACAGCAAGGGATGGAGGCTTACGCCAAGCTGAATCTCCCAAAGATTGATTCAGCACTGAAAAACTCGGACGTGGTAATTGACGGTCTTTACTCCTGGGAGGAGTATACCTTTCTCAATAAGTATTACGGAGAAAACTTTCATGTCGTCGCCGTTTGGGCATCCCCAAAGACAAGGCACGCCCGGCTAACCAGCAGGCTAAACCGCCGCCTGACCCCGGAAGAAGCCGTCAGCCGGGACAAGGAAGAAATAGAGAAAATCAATAAAGGCGGACCTATCGCCATGGCCGACTTCACCATCATAAACGAGTCCTCTCTGGATAATTTGAGGGAGCAAACAAAAAGGATTATCGCCGGACTAAGATGAAAAGTTTTACCAGACCGGATATTGATGAGTATTTTCTGAAGATAGCCTCGGTAGCTGCCGAACGCTCTACCTGCCGTCGGCACCACATGGGAGCGGTGGCGGTAAAGGATAAACACATACTGGCTACGGGCTATAACGGCGCCCCCGCCGGCCTCAAGGACTGCCTTGAGCTGGGCTGCCTGAGGGACGAGATGAATATACCCTCGGGGGAGAGGCACGAGATATGCCGGGGCATTCATGCCGAGCAAAACGTCATCATACAGGCCGCTCTTCACGGCATCAGCCTTGAGGGAAGCACCATTTATTGCACTCATACGCCGTGCGTGCTGTGTGCCAAGATGCTGGTCAACGCCAGGATAAAGCGATTCGTCAGCTTCCGCGAGTATAACGACAGTTCATTTATAGACCTATTTAAAGAAGCGGGCATAGATGTTAATATTAAGGAAAGACCCCCATCACAGATAACGTATCTGGACTAGGGGCTGTTTATCGACCATGTCAACGCCGTATGCCAAGGTAATCGTCAACCCGGTAGCGGGGGCTTCTACCACCCACAGGAAGTGGCCGCGCATCAGCCGGCTGCTGAAACACGTCGGCCTGTCATTTGACCATGAATATACCGAGGGCACAGGCCATGCCATAGAACTTGCCAAGACCGCTGCCGCTAATGGCTACCGCTACGTGGTAGCCGTAGGCGGCGATGGAACGATAAATGAGGTAGCTAACGGCATGCTTCTCTCCACAGACGCAAGCAGCATGTCTCTCGGTGTAATAAGCACCGGCACCGGTAGTGATTTCGCCCGCTCAACAGGTATCCCCCGGCACTACATCAATGCCTGCTCGTCCCTGACCAGCCTGCACAGGACATTAATTGATGTCGGCATTATTGAATACCAGAGCAAGGGGAAATCCCTGAAGCGCTTTTTCGTTAATGCGGCCGGCATAGGCTTTGATGCCTCCGCAGTAGAGGCTACGGAACGCATGCCCAAATACTTCGGCGGCACCATTCCCTACCTGACCGGTTTACTGCGGACTTTAATCGGCTACCGAAACAAATCTGTCGTTCTGCGCATCGGAGACGAGGTTAAATCTACACGCATCCTGAGCGTGGTGGTAGCCAACGGGAGCTACCTCGGAGGCGGGATGCACATAGCCCCCGAAGCCAGCCTTAATGATAATCTACTGGACGTGGTGGTTATCGGCGATATAGGCAAGTTCGACCTGCTGAAGTCGCTGCCAATGGTATATAAAGGAACCCATGGCAAACACCCTAAAGTCAGCATGGAGAAGGCGTCAAACATCAGCGTCGAATCATCCGAGCGAATCCTGGTCCACGCCGACGGGGAACTGCTGGGCGAAGGCCCGGCATCCTTCCGTCTCATGCCGGCAGCCCTCAGCATAGTAGTATAAATATTTACTTAAAGCACGAAAGGGGCTGTTCACTTATTAGGGTAATTCCCCATACGCGGGTTAAATTATATAACGTCATAAGGAGGTGGTGAGCGATGAAGATTGACTTAGCGAACCTGGACACTAGAGATACACGTCATGTAATGGCCGGTGCCGTTGTGCCACGGCCTATTGCCTGGGTCTCTACCGTGGATAAGGATGGCGTTTTTAATCTTGCCCCGTTTAGTGCCTATTGTGTGGTAAGCCTCAAGCCAGCGATGGTCGGCTTCTGTATTGGGGTAAGACATGGACGGAAGAAGGACACCCTCATAAACATTGAATCAACTAAAGAGTTCGTTATTAATGTTGTTGACGAAACCTTGGCTGAACCAATGAATGTGACTTCTGCACCTTACCCTAGTGATGTGGATGAGTTTAAAGAAGCGGGATTGACGCCAGTGAAGGCTGACCTAGTTAAAGCACCGATGGTTGCCGAATCACCGATTAACCTGGAGTGCCAACTGAATCAGATTCTGGAATTTGGTGAAGCTCCACTAACGAATAGATTTATCATTGGGGAAGTACTTCGAGTGCATGTAAGGGATGAGCTATATGTGGACGGAGATATACAAATATCTAAATTGAAGGCCATTGGTCGGTTTGGAGGGAGAGGTGACCTATATTTTCGCACCAGCGATATCTTTGAAATGAAGAGACCAACGAGGGGCATCTAAAAAGCGAAGACATTTAAGCTATATATTCTCCCCCTGATACACACCCTGGTAGCCCTCTGTCTCCCCGGTTAACCGCAAGAAAACAAGCTGCACAATCCTGGCATTCCTCTGCAAACGAAACCCCTGAGGATTATAGACCACCATGAGGGACTGGGAACGACCGGAGTAGCCGGCATCCCATACCGCGGTGTGCACGCTGACGCCGCAGCGAAGCAGGCTGGACCTAGGCAGAGCCAGTGCCATAACATCTTTGGGCAGGTGGACAATCTCATTATAGGTAATAATGTAGGCGCCGGGCACCAGGTCAATAAAATCCAGCCCGTCAAATATCAGCGGAGCCAAATCAGACACCAGCCTCTGGCTGTTTTCAACCGTTATCCTGCCCGACGACTGGGGCAGGAACACCTCACGAAGAGTAACGTCAACACCATTAGGCTGCACCTGCTCCTCAAGATTGATATAGCCCTCTATTAGAGGCGGCTCATGCTGCAGTAATTTATTTATGTCTTGCCTGGACAGAACGGTTGTCATATCTGGAACTCCCCCTCACTACCACCCAGTATAGCATTTTATGAGCCGTTGAAGACAGCCATACTAAACGACCATGGTGATTAACTTAACCGGGACTAGAGTTAGGAGCCAACATCTGATATAATCGCCTTATCCTGTTTTATAAACATCGCTGAAAGGGGGATATTGAGAATGGCTGGACCCTTAGACGGAGTCAAGGTTGTGGAGATAACCATGTTCCAGCAGGGACCCGTGGCCGGCATGAGGCTGGGTGATTTGGGCGCGGAGGTAATTAAGGTTGAGACCAGGAATGGAGACCCGGCAAGGGGTTTCATGAGGATTATCGGTGCCGAAGCCGGTCTAAAAGGCAGAAACTATTACTTCGAAAGTAATAACCGTAACAAGCGGAGTATTGCTATAGATTTGCAGACTGAAAAGGGTAAGGAAATTTTCTTCAAGCTGATTAAGCGAGCCGACATTTTCCTGACCAATATGAGCATAGATGCTCCTAAGAGACTGGGAGTTGATTACGAGACGCTATCAGCTATAAATCCACGTCTTATCTATGTCCATGCTTCCGGCTGGGGGCGGGAGGGGCCTGACGCCAATGCACTTTCTTTCGACTACACCGGAATAGCCAGGTCTGGAACCATGATGATGAGCGGGGAACGGGGTGGTCCCCCCGGAATCATTATACCGGGAATAGGTGACGAGCAGGGTGGGCTTACCGCTGCCTGGGCAGCGACTGCCGCCCTCTACGCACGGGAAAAGACGGGAAAGGGACAACTGGTAGACACATCCTTAATGAGCGGCCTGATTGCTTTACACGGGGTTAACTTCGCCGCTCCCGGAATTTTAGGACAGGAATTTCCAAGACCGCTCAGGGCTGAAGCCGGCAACCCAATTTATAACCATTACCAGTGCAAGGATGAGAAGTGGATAGTCATCGCCCACCTTCAACCGGATAGATACTGGCCCAACGTGTGCAAGGCAATGGGCATAGAAGAATTACAGGATGACCCGAGGTTCAACACTGTAGAAGCCCGAGGAGATAATGGGAAAGAACTTGTGGCTATCCTGGATGAGAAATTCGCTACCAGAACGAGAGATGAGTGGGTAGAGATTTTTAACAAGGAGGGCATAATTTATGCCCCAATTCAGTCAGCCAGCGAGGTGTTTAATGACCCTCAAGCCCTGGCCAATAAGTATATTATTGAGTTCGACCACCCGGTGTGGGGCAAGATAAAGATGCTTGGTTTCCCGTGGGCGTTCCACGAAACCCCGGCATCGGTAAAGCGGGAAGCGCCTGAGCTCGGTCAGCACACCGAGGAAGTGCTACTGGAACTGGGTTACACGTGGGAAGATATTGCCAGGCTGAAAGAGGAGGAGGTACTATAATCAAGCCCAACCGGCACCTCCACACTTGAACCGGAGCCTGAATACGCTATCTCTGGTCTACAATTGAATCGCCTGACTTATTAATAGTGAGGGCAGGGTTGCCCAGATAAGTCAATCTTGAAACGCCGCTCACATTACCTTCTATGCTATCGCTGGCATTAACGGTAGCCACGCTTGCCCCGCTAACGCTAACCGTAGCGCTACTAACCGAAAAATCGGCTAAATCAACGCGGCTGGCACCCGATGCCACAATAGATACATCACCGGCATAACCCTCTAAATCAACGCCACTGGCACCCGATACGTTGAATACACCCCCGGCAATCTCAATATCACCCAGAACATAGCTGGCACCCGATATCTCAAAAGTCGTATCGCCGGCTTTCACATCATCAACATTAAAAGAGCTGGCTCCTGAGGCTTCAAGCTCAAGGGAGTTGGAAGACCGGAACCCGCTAATTTCACCCTGCGAGGCCCCCGACAGGCTCATCCTGTCAAGCCTGGGCATGGTGATTTCAATGATTTTTGTTGTCCTTATATAGGTGCAACCACTTTCAAGATACACGAGCAGGGTATCCCCCGACCTACGAACGGTAACATACTCAAGCACGTTTTCATCAACAGTAATACTGACGGAGAAGGAGTCTGACCTGGTTACCCTGGCCTGAAAAACATGACTGATTTCAAGCTTGGTGAAATCGGCAAGGTCCAACTCCTGGGTTGTCAGATTGCCTGAGCCAACGACAACGTTATCAACTCTTCTACACCCGGCAAAGCCGGCTAACAAGCTTACCACTGTCAGCAAAATGACTGCAAAGACCGGCGCTTTTCTTCTTAGCATAATCCTAATCACACTCCCTTAATCTTCCAACGATAACCGAGAGCTCTCCAAAGATAGTATTATCAATAACACTATTATATATAAGATTATGCTGTCCGTATCCGAAGTGTCAAGTTATTCGCGGTGGAAATAAAAAGTGGCAGCGGAGGGATTTGAACCCACGACCAAAGGCTTTCTTTTTAATAAAACAGCATTGACACATTCGTAGTCATGCAGTATGATATCGACACTATGTGCTAGATCTCCTCTATTATTCAGGTTAAATCGACAGATCGATTTAACACCATATCGTGCTGGCCCACACTTTGTGTGTTCAGTCCGACACGCTTTTACATTAAATAATATGAGGAGATAAAGTTTTGAACATTCAGTACATAGTAGATCGTGACCGAAAGCCATCGCCATGGTCTTCTACCGTCAGCTTCCCATGGAACCAACCCGACTTCAGCCGGAGGATGCTGCTTGAGCATCTTAGTCAAGATCATGACATGGCAAGTCCTCGCACCGAAAAGATAGACAAACACGTACAGTTCATCCACGAGGAGCTACTCTCTAGCCAACCGACAAGAATTCTAGATCTCGGATGTGGACCGGGACTCTATACCAGCCGTCTTGCTCGATTAGGCCATACCTGTATTGGCGTAGATTTTTCTCCTGCTTCACTGGAATATGCAAAAGGTCAAGCTCTCCGAGAGTCGCTGGATTGTGTTTATATCCAGGGTGACCTTAAAGAGGTACTGTTCCCCGGAAACTTTGGTTTGGTCATGATGCTCCACGGAGAAATGAATGCGTTTTCGAAGGGCGACATGCAACAAATCCTGCGGAAAATACATGTAGCCCTGGATAGTGATGGTCTGTTGCTACTACCTGCTTCAACTGTTAATGGAATTAAATCCAAACACTTAATACAACGGACATGGGCGGCTCCCACATCAGGATTATTCTCAGATGTTCCCTACCTTGAATTAAATGAATCTATCTGGGATCCTGATACAAAGACTCGTATCGAGCGTTATTTTATCGTTAGTAGTGTAACTGGAGGATTCTCAGAATATTCCTCGTCGTACCAGGCATATACCAACGCTGAATATCGACGCTTACTCAACAACTGTGGCTTCACAGATGTGAAATTCTTACAACCTCTATATGGTATGGAAAAGCATTCTTTTTGTGCTATTACGTTGCTAGGACGAAAGGGGTAAGAACTTTGGAGTAGGATATATGATGCCGGGTTTGTAGATGCCTGGCTTGTATATCCTGCTCCAAGCGGTTATAGGAGCTAGGAAAACTTAGCGAATTAAAGTAACCGGCGTCACAAAAGAGCGTTTTGTTTAACGTTCAGGCTAGAAATTCACGCCTAAAAGTTAAGCAAATTTGTTGGGCAAAATTTTAAGGAGGACTTAAAAGATGCGCAAAACAGGCACAAAACTAAGTGGCAGCGGAGGGGTTATTGGTATTCAGGATGCTCGGTTAGCCATTTAGCCATATTGAGCATTGTTCTTCTATTATACTTTTCCATGAATTTTTGAAGGGTATTTTCAAACCAGCTAAAAGGCGGATTTAGCTTTAGTTTTTCTTCAAAGTGCAGCCTCGTTAAATTGTCCTCTAACTTTTCCAGCCTGATTTTACCAACAGTTCCCTTACGAGACGTATAAATATAGCCTAATCCGGGTTCAACATCACTTATGGTCTCAATACTGCTTCCTTTAAAACCAAGTGGAAGCTTATAATTAACACAACGTATGAGACCGTTACCATTTTCATCACCATCATTAAGTATCTTAATGCCAGTAACCATTGGCTTAGCAAATTCAGGCCATTTATCATAGTCTTGCATGATAGCCCATATTCTCTCTATGGAATGCGGTAGGTCTAACGAATACCTATATTCTTTCATCGCTTTTAATTATAAGGAATACTGCATCCAGATACCAGTTTAATATCAAAAGGGGGGTGGGAAGAAATAAGTGGCAGCGGTCGGATTTGAACCGACGACCAAAGGCTTATGAGTCCTCTGCTCTGCCAACTGAGCTACGCTGCCAGTAACCAAAATATAGCACCACCCAGAGTAAACTGTCAATTCCCAAGAACCGGGGAAACGTAGAAAAGCATGGCTGATAAATAATCCCACCATAATTTGACAGCGACATGCTACCTCTATTAGAATTCACATGGTTTTCCTCATTTTTCCTGTCTATAGTAAAGTCCACACTTGAGAGGAGGTGATATCTTCGGCAGATTGCAATTCACTTAGAAATCTTCGGGTTACTTAACCCGCAAAAAACACAAAAGGAGGCCTAATATGGCTATTGATTATAAGAAGGAAGGCAAGATTGCGATTTTCACCATTAATCGCCCCGAGGCTGCCAATGCCATGAATATGCAAGCATCCCGAGAGCTGCACGAAGCAATGGTAAACTTCAGAGACGACCCTGACGCGTGGGTAGGCGTCATTACTGGAGCCGGCGAAAAGGCTTTCTGCGCTGGTGCCGATATTAAAGATACTCTGTCCTTCATGAAGGAGCATAAGGAGAGCCCATGGGCAATGCCGTCTAATCACATGCGTGGGTTAGATTTATGGAAGCCGCTTATCGCTGCCGTTAACGGCATGGCATTAGGCGGGGGACTGGAAATTATGCTGGGCTGTGATATCAGAATAGCCTCAGATAAGGCACGCTTCGGCACACCAGAGGTAGGTTTAGGGCTGGTACCCGGCTGGGGAGGCACGCAGAGATTGCCCCGCATGCTCCCCTGGTGCAAGGCAGCCGAAATGCTACTCATGGGAAAAATTATTGATGCCGAGGAAGCATATCGCATAGGCCTGGTAAATAAGATTGTTCCCCTTGAGCAGGTTATGCCTACAGCCATGGAATGGGCTGAGGCTATCTGTCAGGCAGGACCCCTCGCGGTCAGGACAGCTAAAGAGGCTATGATACGGGGTAGCAGCATGACTCTGGACGAAGCTCTACGCCTGGAATCCGCACTGAACGCTTATCTCTTTGGCACAGAGGACTTTACTGAAGGCACTACAGCCTTCGTGGAGAAAAGAAAGCCTAACTACAAAGGCAAATAATCTGAAATTTAAGAAAGGGAGGATTACTATGGAAATCAAGAAGGTAGGAGTAGTCGGTTGTGGACAGATGGGTGCTGGCATCGTCCAGGCTTCTGCTCAGAAAGGCTACGAAGTGGTAGTCTCAGAGATTAATGATGAGCTGCTAAACAAGGGACTAGCATTCATTGAATCCAGATTGGCGAGGGAAGTGGAGAAGGAGAGGCTTTCCCAACAGGACAAAGATGCCGTGAGCGGCCGTATTAAAGGCACGACCAATATGAAGGACTTCCAGAATTGCGACCTGATAGTAGAAGCCGTCATTGAGAGCACAGAGCTAAAGAAAAAGGTCTTTGCTGAGCTGGACAAAATCTGTCCTAAAGAGACCATCCTGGCTACTAACACCTCATGCCTGTCCATTATTGACATAGCCAGAGCGACCAGCAGGCTGGATAAAGTACTGGGGTTACACTTCTTTAACCCGGTACCGATAATGAAGCTGCTGGAAATCGTCAGGACTGTCGCCACCAGCGATGAAACCCTTGAAGCCGGCAAGAAGTTCGGTGATTCCTTAGAGAAGACCATTGTCATAGCTAAAGATACCCCGGGCTTTATCGTCAACCGCCTGATGTTCCCCCAGATACTTGAGGCTGTTCGCCTGCTGGAAAGCGGTGTCGCCACCAGAGAGGACATAGACAATGCCGTAAAGCTGGGGCTAAATCACCCGATGGGACCGCTAACCCTGATGGACTTCACCGGCCTTGATATCGCCCTGCTCGTATCCAGCGCCATATATGACGACCTGAAAGACCCAAAATTTGCTCCGCCTGTGCTGCT
>CAZRDI010000014.1:0-15954 GCA_964598825.1 uncultured Dehalococcoidales bacterium | reverse complement strand
TTGACTGGTGGAAGCTTGAAGTGGTGCTATAGCATTAAAGATACCACTGCCAGATTGTTTGCCCCCAGAGCAGGGTGACCATGGCTGAGATAGCCAGAAAAGTGCCCGAGGGTATAGGGTCTTTTAGCCCCTTAATCTTGAGAGCAAGCAGAGTGGCGGCTACCACTCCACCCATTATCCATGACATCAATATGGCTATTATAGCCAGGGGGTAGCCAGTCATTAACCCTACCAGTGCCCCTAACTTGACATCCCCCATTCCCATCCCCTTTCCGCGAGTGATGACAAAGGGCAATGCCATGGCAGCCAGGCCTATAGCTCCTCCTGCCAGTGAGCTTAGCAACTTGCCGATAGCTCCTCCCGGTGGCAGGATTACCATCTCAATTCCCGGCCAGAAAAAGGAAAAGGCGATGGCAAGCACCATACCGGGGTAGATAATCTTATCGAGAACCAGCTGGTTCTCTAAGTCGATAACGAAAATGACCATTAGCAAACTGGCATAGATGAGAGATATGCCTAGCTCAAGCCCGAGCCCGTAGTTCCAGTAGAGGAGACCGAACAGGAGGCCGGTCGTTGCTTCTATGATTAGGATTCTTAGAGGTATGTGAGCCTGGCAATAACGGCACCGGCCACGCAGCCGCAGGTAGCTAAACAGAGGCACGTTGTCGCGGATGCCCAGTTTATGCTTGCAGTCAGCACAATGAGAAGGAGGGCGAATTATAGATTGTCCTTGGGGCAGCCTATCTATGCATACATTTAGAAAGCTGCCTACAGCCAGGCCAAGAAATACAAAGACTAGTATTAATAAAAAAGACAACTTTTATATTATCCTGTACTAAACTGGTTTGCGTTAGAGCCTATGATACATCAGGTTGGCAGAACTAAGCAAGCGTTCCGGTGCTAGAGGTGTGTAACTATTAAGGGTTTCTGATGGTTGAGAGGCTTATTTACCCGGCGTGGAGCGTATCCCCATCTTCAACGGGCCGGCGGCGGCCTCTGACGCATCCCGGAGGGAATTGAGCTACTACCTTGGGCTCCCCCTCTTTCTCCTCAGGTGCCACCTTTTCTATTTTGGGCTCCTTCTGTTCCATAGTCTCCAGCAGACGAGCCAGGACCTTATTCTGCTCGGCAGCGCCCTTCTTAAGCTCCTGAGACGCCTCGCTTAAGCCTTGGATGGCACCGGTGTGGCTCTGGAGGTGCTGGGCATAGAGCTCTATAGCCGAGGCAAACTTGTTTAATGCTTGCTCCGTGCTCGCCATTCCCTTTTCTGTGGTTCCTATTCTCCGTTCCAGCATCCGACTGGTGCGCTTGGTCTCTTCAATCACCGGGGCAAAAACGCCCTTCTGCACTTTCTGTCTGCCCCAGTTCAGCTCGTCGGAGTAGAGATAGAGGGTAAGAAGGCTTAAGGCTATAATTACGAAAGTCAGCCCGTAGTCGCTCTGGAGGAACAGGAGAGGGAAGCCAAGGTATGGAATCTGGTTACTTACCTGTCCTTTCAGGTCTTCGGTTCTCACTGTGAACGGGTCTTCACCCGTATTGTCTCCCTTGGTGCGGAAGGTTGTGCCTCTCTCTGAGGCCTCAACCTTTATCACCCTGTGAGCGACCACAGCTGGGTAGTTATAGACTTGCCGTACCATGGATGGAATAGTAAAGACAATAACATCCCCCACCTCTATGTCATTATGGTCTACCTCTTCAATCAGGATCAGGTCTCCGGAGTGTAATACCGGCTCCATACTGGTGCCGTAGATAGCCATAAATGGCATTGCCCCTCTCACTGAGAGGAAGCCAATAATTACTAAGGCAGTGATAAACGCAAGTGTCAGTGCTCGTTTTATACCTCTAAGGGAGAGGAACTTGTTAATACCTCTCACCACTATGGAGAGGAACTTCTTAATGCATCTCGCTATTATGGCGAGGAACCTTGCAGCACATGCCGCTGCTATGTAAAGGAAACGAGCCACAATAGCCGCTACCACCAGGGTGCGTCTCAGCACGCGCTTCGTCCTTTTGTAGAAGAAGCCGGCGATACGTGCCGCTGCCATAGAGAGTAAGCGAGCCACAGCGGCTACTACCACCAGGATGCGTCTCAGCGCCCGCCTCACGTTTTTAGTAGAGAAGAAGCCGGCGATACGTGCCGCTGCCATAGAGAGTAAGCGAGCCACAGCGGCTACTACCACTAGGATGCGTCTCAGCGCTTGTCTCACCCTTCCAACAGAGAAGGGGCTGACAGCGCTTGCCGCTATCCTTGTTGCCTTTATTAAGATGTATCTCAGTACCCTTTTCATTTTGCTTCCTTGCTCTCTTATTATATCCTAAAACTATTCTCCTGTTTAGCTCTCCTCACTCTTACCTCTGTGTAATATGGCAGTATAACTCCGGTATTACCGTCCACCCACTCTCCCACGTAGATGTATCTGTTGATACTAAAGAATAGGCACCGCCGGTGACCTCAATGGTATAATATATAGCTGCGGCGCTGTAGGTTATCGTATTATCACTCAGTGTCGGTGTGTCATCGCCGGGACCGGTAAAGTATGCCTTGTACTGAATCCAGCGGTCGCCATCGTGTACCGAGTTAATGCTGGTGCCGCTGGTGGTGTAGTAATCACCCGTCCCGGTGGGCCCGTACCAGGTAGCCGAGCTAAGCCCGCCTTCGGTTGCTGCCGTTCTTATCTGGAACTGAATATTCGTCGCTGACGGTTCATCTATGGTGAAGGAGATAGTCTCCCAATCCCAGGCAAGGTCATACCCGGTGTCATAGGCTGACGAGGTCAGGTCACCTGATGCATAGTATGTAGAGAAGTTAGCAGTTATCTCATCCAGCACTGGCGTGTCAGACCCGTCAGAGGTGAACTCCATCTTATAATAGAAGTTAGAGCCGGACCAGCCTAAGCCGGAAATGTCTATATTATGTGTTCCCTGAGAAAGAGTGTTCCATCCATCGGGAGTGCCTGAGGAATCGTACCAGTTGGTGTTGTCCTGCGAAAACTGGACCTTCAAGCCGGTCCCGGAAGGAATAGCTAGAGAGTCGTAGTCAAAACTGTCTATACTGCCCACCGTCTCCGCTGACAGCAGATTAATTGAAGTGAGTGTCCCCGGCGAGCTGTAGGCGGTGTAATCAACCACGATATAGACCTGAGTGCAGGCGGCGTTAATAGTGGTGTTATCCGCCTTGAGTTCCACGCCGATTTGTAGGGCGTCTATCTCGTCCCATGTCCAGGCGGAGCCGGTGTCCGGGTTATCTGTCCATATGTAAGATTCGGCGGTAAAGGTCTCGCTGGCGGTGCTTTCCTCACTGCCGGTGTAAACGCTACCGCTGGTCTTGACTGCCGCCCGGGCGTAGGCGCTACCGGGTGCTAGGCTGCCTATTCTGAGAGCGCTGAAGCCGCACTGGTTGGCTACGGTATTATCGGTGCCTCCGGCATCACCCTCCAGGGTCGATCTCAAAGTTATCTGGTCATTGGCGTTTAATGAAGGTAAGACGGCGAAGGCGTTGAATGAACCGTTCCAGGTGTCCGCACTACCCTGGTCATGCCTGATGTAGGTGCCGTGGCCGCCCCCGTCATGCTCCACCCCGCCGATAAACCAGTCGGAAGCCGATGTCAGCCTTGTGCTGGAGGTATGAGTCGTGTCGTCAATAAGGCCGTTACCCAGGAACAGGTAGTCATCGTCCTGTTCGACTTCAATGGTGGTGACTGCCGGCAGAGTAAAGGCAGCGGCGTCTCTCTGGTCTTCACTACTGGCCCAGTTCAGAGTCTGGGTGGTGCTGACATCCTGTCCGCCGGTGTTATCGTGGGTGATGACCGTTTCCGCCGAGGCCGGAAGTTCCACTATGTCCAGGCCGGAAGAATCTATGACCCGGGCCACAGTTCCATCTACGTCGGCATCGCCGCGCTGAACCTGAATAACCAGGTCCTGGTCTGCCACGGTGTTATCAATAATAAAGCAAGAGACCAGCGTGCAAGGCTCGGTAACATCATTTCTCAGATAGATATAAGAGAAGCTCTGCTCTATAGGCGTCCCGCCAAGAGTAGCCCTGGCTATTCTCTGGGTTCTGGTGCTGCTGCTCTGGGCATAGGTTACCGAATATGTGACCAGATATCTGGCTACCGATTTCAGCCGGATAGCGGTATCGCCGGTTTGCTTCTCAATGACAGCGGTGTCCGTCTCCTCTTCAATGTCACTCCAGGGAATATCGTTCCAGGTGGTGCCTCCATCGGCGGAGGTATCCGTATCGTCGGTATACCGACCGTAAGCTACATCGTCGGGTAGCTTGATAATAGAGAAGCTGGACTTGGATTCCGACAGCACGTCCGAGCCAGCAACACCCTCGTTCTCCCACTCAATTCTGAGTAGCTGGTCGGCAGTAGTGTTATTGACTACTACGCAGCCGGTAGCATAGAGCTCGTCATTATTGTTATCACGGGAATAGCCGTACCCGTAACCGCCCTCAACTACGCCGCCCGCCAGAGTAACCCTTGTCCTGATGATATGCCTTGCGCTAGAGGTTGAAGTCGCCCTGACAGCGTAGATGATGAGGTATCGTCCGGTCTCCTTAAGCATGACGTCAATATCATTTGCCTGCTGCTCGTAGGTAGCGCTGTCCTCCCGGTTCGGGTTGTTGAACTCCACGCCTTCCCAGGTTCCTACCGGGGACGGCGATGTCTGGGTATTGTTGGTATCTTGATACATGGCAACATCACCTACCGCCGAAGCCTTGGCAAAGCTGAAGTGAGCGGTAACGCTGTCTATGGCTCCTATGCCGGTGCTGTGGTCTGAAATATTAAATAAGTCCCGCAGATAGCTGGTTGAGTTGGTGTAGACATAGGTGGAATAGTCATCGGCGGTTACATCATCTACCTTGTCCCAGTGTGACCCGGAGTCAGGGTACTGCGAGGAGATGTTGGTGTCATCGCCAACGGCGTTCGGTCGGAAAGTTTCGTCTCCGGGGGTGCCACCGGCGATAAGTCTGACCTCGCTGTCACTGACAACAAGATTAGGCTTGGAAGCAATCTTGGTTTCATCGTCAAAGGTGTCGGTTACCCAGTCAGAAAAAGTGTCAAGTATAACATCCCCGAGGCTGGTGGCATCAACCTGGTTCAGAGTACCACCCAGAAAATCAGACTGGCTTGTTTGAAGCCAGCTGCCCGAAGTGGGTATTAAGTCCTGAATGTTGAAGCTGGCCTCTCCGTTTTGCAGGGTGAGAAGCTGGTAGTCGGGTGTCTCCCCCGCCTCTACCGAGCCGGCAAGGTAGAGCTTCATATTGAGATAATCATAGGCTTTAGATAAGTCCCCGACATTGGTCAGGTAAACTTTCATTGCCAGGTCACCGGTATAATCGGTCTGGGGTGTTATATCAAACAGGTCACCGGTGGGCACTTCGCCCAGTAGCCTTGGGGTTGGTGCATCCTCATGCCCCCCTAAACTGTAAAAAGTAGAGGGAGTGCTCTGATTATTATAAGAGGTCTCAATCCAGTCAGCATCTCTGGCTATGTCTGAAATACGGACTTCGTCAATAATACCGTCAAAGTATATTGCCCTGTCCGGTCTTAAATCACCGATGGTGAATATATTAGTCCAGCTTACTTCACCATCGTTGGTGAAGGAGAGTCTCTCCACGCCGTTTACATAGACTTTGGTCGTTGAACTCCGGATTGCCGTGGCTACAATATGAAAATCACCTGTTGTGTTTAGCCCTGCTCCCGTTGTCTCCCGCCAACCGCCAGTGCCCGGGGTGGTTTCATAAGCCCATAGTCTAACTTCGGTGCCTCTAACTGCCAGCCAGAGGGGATAACCTTGCCCCGATACCGCAGAAGCCATTACAGTAAACCCGTAGGTGTCGTAGTCTCCAGTACCAGTAAGAGTGTCTGCTTTTATCCAGCATTCAGCAGTATAATTGTCTCCTATTCCTAAATCCCCACAGCTTATATGGTCTGAACTAAAATCCTGTGCCCTGTCTATCTTCCCACCTGTTTCAATTGGGTCATTAGCCCCCTTCTTTGTTCCATCATTGTCGTTTGAAGTGCTGTCCGTTGTATGAGAAGTATCAGGGTCATCTTTAAGGTGCTGAACCATCTTGAAGTTAGTGTCCCATGTGCCTTCAACATTCTCCTGGCTGGCGCAAGTAGCATTGCCATAATACATGTAAATATCAGTGTCAGTTGAAGAAGAAAGACTGAGAACTTCAACCCAGGCTACCAATTCCCCGGTACCTCCGTCAAAGTTCTCTATCTCGTGGTCCAGCTGCGTGGTGCCATCGGAGGTAGTGAATTTAATATCATCGCCATCACCTTGGGCATAATCTCTCAAATCGGTGTCGGTTATACTGATAAGAACCGGGAAATTGGTCAGGTTTGCCTCGACCTTTGTATGGTCAATGGTTATCTTCTTTCTGTATGACCAGTCCGACGGCACGGGTATAAGAGAATTCCAGTCAGGCTGGCCGGTAGACGAGGCACTAGTGGCTATTGCCCCGGCGGCAGTAACATCCACCGTTGCCGTAGCCGAGGTGTAGGTAAAAGCGTATAGACCACTGGTGACTACCAGGGTCAGCGCTAAACCTATTAATAACTGCCATTTCCTTTTCATTATTCGCCTCTCTGGACAATCTGACAGTATAACTCTGGAGTGACCGTCCATCCCTCCTCCCATTCTGAAGTATCCCTTGAAACCAGGGTGTAGTCACCGCCGGTAACCGAAAGGGTGTAAGTGCCGGGAGAGTAATCTTTCAGGTTAAATATAACCCACCCGTTTTCCAGAGTGAGTGTCCGGTAGTCGGGCGTCTCGCCTGCTTCTACCGAGCCTTCAAGATATAGATTCATATTGAGATCCTGGTATGCCTTAGCCAGGGAGCCGGTATTAACTAAATATACCTTCACGGCTATATCGCCGGTGAAGTCGGTATGCGGGGTGATGTCAAACAGGTCGCCGGTGGATGTGCTGTCCGTGAGCAGCGGCGCTTCATAACCGACCTCAACATAGACCTGGGTGCACATTGTATTCTGGCTGGCTGTCGGCTGCCTGAGTCCAAAGCCAACCTGCAGGGCATCTATATCGTCCCAGGTCCAGGCAGCACTTGTTTCGGGGTTGTCATCCCATTGATATGAGTAGGTAGCGTAGCTAGTAGTTACCGTTTCTTCGCTACCGTTGTGCTCCCCGTCGTTAGTCTTGATGTGGGTATAGGCGCTGGTTTGCGTTGGGCTGGCATCACTTCTACATTCTATGTAGACCTTAACATAATTTATGGTAGCTACACCGGTAGAGTGGTCAGCGATGTTATATAAGTCTTCTTCCCAGGCGGCGCTGCCGGTGTAAACATAAGTGCTATCGCCATCGGGGGTTACGTCGTCCACCTTATCGTAGTGCGACCCTGTAGCCGGATTCTGGCTGGCGATGCCGGTCTCGTCGCCGGCGGCATTTGGCCTTAGGGTCTCCGTCTCCGCTACCGGTGTCAGGACGGAGTCCCAGTCGGGTTGGGCGGCAGCCGGGTCACTGGTGGCTAATTCATCCCCGTTTACAGTAACACCTACAGACGCCGTAGTCGACAGGTAGGTGGAGGCGTATAAGCCGCTGATAACTACCAGTGCTAGCATCAAGCCTATTATTATCTGCCGCTTCCTTTTCATTTTCTTTCTCTTTATCCTGTATTTCCTTTCTTCTGGTAAGAGGGCTCCCCCCGGATAAGGGAGGAGCCCGTTTTTAAACCTTATTAACCGGGTTATGGAGCCGAACGTTGTAATACCTGGCACATGATGAGCGGGTCTTCCTGTCCTGAACTCCAGCCACCCTTGTGGGTGATGTAGTAGCCACTGATTATCTTGACTGTGTAAGTAGGCCCCGTTGTCTGATCAAAATCAATACTAATTTCGCCAGTACCCAGGGTCAGGTATTCAGTGGTGCTTCCTGCCGCTTTGGCAGCGGTACCATCATCCCAGACTTCAATCTCAAGAACCAAAACGCGGTAGGCCTCAACCAGGTTCTGCGCGTTGGCGATGGTAATAACGGTTGACATGTCGCCGGTCCAGGCAGCATCAGGGGTTATGGTGAATAAGCTACCAGCCGTTACCTTGCCTTTATAGCTTCCGAAGACATTCCAGGTGGGTCCAGCGCCTGCCACTACCGCGGCATAATCGGGCTTGTCGGTCAGGCCAAGTGTAACTGTAGCCGTGGTAGCCCCGTAGGCGAACACGCCGCCGGTGATAGCCAGGGCAAGCAGTGTGGCTCCGATAAGGAACATCCCTCTCCTGCTTTTATTAGCAAAGGACAGTTCATCATCATTGCAGAGCCTCATATCGGCTTCCAGCTTCCTCTTAAGCTGTTTGCCGTTCAGTCTGGCTTGAGCTCCGTCCGGTATACTAAACTCTGTTTTATACTGCTCACGAACCTCGGCCACGCTTTTGCCGGCTAGTTCAGCCACTTCACTCTGTTCGCGATAAATAATTTCGACCATTTTGTTTTCCTCCTTTTTTAGTGTTGACAGTTTCCTGTCAGTTTTTGTAGACTTTTATAACTCTTGGTTATGGTGGTGGGTGCTCTTTTCCGGCTCCTGTTTAATGAGTTCCTGCCACCTTTTATTTTCTTCACATCTTATCACCCCCTGTGTACTTGGCAGAGTTTACTTAGAACCTGCCTGGATTAAGTTAGCTCCTTCATAAAAGATTTGAATCGTTCCATCAAGCTTTCTTTAAAATTGGAGAATTCATCTCTGGTTATATACTGAGCTTCCTGTTTACCGGCTACCTTGACTTTGGACATTATTGAAGGCAGGCGGCTTTGGGCTGCCTCAATCACCTCTCGGTTGTGGTCATTAGCTACCAGCTTGGACAGCATGGAATTGAGGTGATGCCTGATAGCCTCTTCGCTGATGCTCATGGCTTGAGTGAGCTGCTCCATTGAGTTTCCGTCAGCGATTTGGCGCAGAATTTCGGCTTCACGGAGGGAAAGGCCAGCCAGTAGATTGTCCACCTCTTTGCTGATTAGAGAGGAGGTTTCGAATTCGTCAATGACATGGGAGGCAATTCCCGGTTTGAACAGGGCTTCATTTATGGGGTAGATACCCACCGCCACCTCCCTGATGATTTTGACCAGTTCATCGGGGTCGGTTTCTTTATTCAGGCAGGCGCTTGCCCCGCTCTTCATTGCTGAGAAGAGTTGTTCCTCGTTGTCATTGTCCATGATTATGATTACCGATACTGAGGGGAGGTTCTGCTTGATGCGGCGGGTTATCTCTATGCCGCTGGGTGTGTTCCGGTTGGCATTCAGGACGGCTACCGTTGGCGGATTGCCTTCAATGAAACTGAGTGCCTCCTCATTATCGGTTGTCTCACCAATGACCTCAATATCCTCTTCTCCGGAGAGGGTGAAATGAATTCCCTCTCGGAAGAGCACCTGCCAGTCAGCTAAAAAGACGCTAATCTTTTCCATTTCTTTTGCTCCTCCTTTAGAGATAAGTTATTTTCAATTAATTCAAATTTAGCACACAAGCATAAAGATACGCATAAAAATGATAAATATTTCGTAAAGGTTTCATAAAGGTTTCATAAAGGTTTGTGCTAAAAGGTGGGTGGGAGAAGCGGTGCCGAGTTTAGTCGGCTGTTAGCAGTGGACTGTGGTATAGCGGGCAAAGGAGTAAAGTGGGGATGGCTGTTCTAGCTGGCGGTGGTCTTGTACCAGACCAGGAGCTTTTCCTCTCCCAGTTTATCCGTGATTTCCTGTACATCGCCGAAGTGGATACAGTGGCTGGGGCAGGCGATTACACAGGCCGGTGGTAATCCCCTATCCAGTCTGGCTACGCACAGGTCGCATTTCTGGGCAACCCCTCTCTCTTCATCAAACTGCATTATTCCCAGGGGACAGGCATCAATGCAGTCCTTGCAGCCGGTGCAAAGCTCTTCGTCAATGAGTACGATACCATCATCTCTTTTACTTATAGCCTCAACCGGACAGGCATCCTTACACAAAGGGCGGTAGCAGTGCATGCAGTGGGTTACTATATATCTCAGCTGTAACTTGCCTTCTATCTCCCGGGGGGTGTCAGGGTAAACCTTTATCCACCTCGGTCCGATGGGGAGATTATGTTCCTGCTTACAGGCTACCTCGCAGGCATTGCAACCCACGCAATCCCTGGTATTTACGATGAGAGCGTATTCTTTAGCCATTAACTCTTCTCCTCGGCAGGGTATATCTTGCACATCAGGACCCTCAGGTTAGTTGAGCCCATAGCTACATCATAGCCTGCGGGGTCATTATCGGTAAGGACATTGATATTGGACTTATTCCAGTCGTGGTTGCCCGTTTTCACTTCAGGGAACCACCAGCCATGCTGAGCAGACACCACTCTGGGGTCAATTCCGGGGGTAAGCTTTGCCCGTTGCTTAATCTTTCCCCTCGGGCTTTCAATAAATATCCAGTCGCCATCCTCAATCCCGTGCCTTTCGGCTGCCTGAGGGTGAATCTCAACGATGGGGTCAGGGTGAATCTCGCGCAGCCAGGGAATCATGCGGTGCTCAGAATGGAAAAAAACGGGGGCTCTGGCCCCGGTTATCAAAATATAGGGGTATTCCCCTGTCATTTCCGGCTTACTCACCGGGCTTTCAGGTATCTCTCGATATCGTGGCAGGGGGTCATAACCCCACTGCTCAAAGGTGGTGGAGTATAGTTCGACCTTGCGGGTGGGGGTAGAGAAACCCTTTTCTTCATATTTCCTGTACTTCGTCTGTCCTTTGACATAAGGCTTGTCCTTAATCTGCTCCCAGGTAAGCCCGGCTGGCTCCAGGATATAATCAAGAGCTGCCTCCATCGTATCAAACCAGTATTCCCCCTGCCCCAGCCTCTTACCCAGTTCATTGAACATCATCTGGTCGGGCAGGCACTCGCCAATCTGCACGATTTTACGTCTGGGGAAGATATATCCGTGGCGCATCCAGAAACTGCCGATGTAGTTCATCTCCAGCCAGGTAGCTGCCGGCAAGACAATATCCGCCAGCTCTGCTGTTGGCGTGAGGAAAAAGTCGGACACCACCAGAAACTCAACCTGACTCAGTGCCTTATAGACCTCGTTGGCGTTGGCTCTGGTCATAACCGGATTTGAGCCGTGGAGCTGCACCGCTCTCACCGGGTAGGGCTTGCCGGTCAGGATGGCATCCCAGACCAGCTTTGGCGTGACCAGAGCGACTCGCTGTGCCAGCTTGTAGGTATTACCACCCAGTTGTTTATCTCTCTGCTCCGGCGGTAAATCACGATGTAGCCCAAACTTACTGACCGTTCTTATCGGCGGCGGCGTGAAGAAAACATTGCCACCGGGAATATCCAGGTTACCGGTTATGGCCATCATATCAGTGAGAATGCGATTATTGTCGGTGCAGTTGATAGTCTGCTCAATGGCAACCCCCCACTGGATGCAGGCGGGTTTTGTGGTGGCGTAGAGTCGGGCAGCTTCCCTTATCTTCTCCGCCGGTACCCAGGTAATCTTCTCAACTCTGTCCGGTGGGTATTCTTCAATCCGCTTAACAAACTCATCCCATCCGTGGGTGTATTTATCGACAAATTCCTTATCGTAGAGACCCTCGCCGATTATCACGTTAGCCATACCCAGAGCCAGGGCGGTATCCGTCCCCGGTCTGAGTTGCAGCCAGATATCAGCCCGCCCCGCCAGGTAGGTCAGCCTAGGGTCAACTACAATGAGCCTGGCTCCCTCAGATAGTGCCCGGCTCAGGTTCTCACCGGTATATTCGTCAGGGTTGGTCCAGACTGCATTGTTGCCCCACACCATTACACACCCGGGGTTGCTATCGTAGTCGCATATCGGCAGGTTACCGCAGGTAACGAGGGTAGCCCCTACCCGGGAGACATAGCACATATGCCCGGCGGTAAGCACATTTGGCGTTCCCAGGAGATTGGCAAAGCGGTAGAGGAATGTCTCGTAATCCCGTCCCGTACCCTGACCTACTACGATAGACTCGGGGCCGTTCTCCCTGATAATCTGCTTATATTTATTGGCAATAGTGTCCAGGGCTTCGTCCCATGAGATGCGTTGCCACTTGCCCTCTCCCTTCTTGCCAGCCCTTTTGAGCGGATATATAACCCGGTCAGGGTGATACACCAGTTGCTGAAAGGCCAGGCCCTTGCTGCACATAGCGCCGTGGTTGGTGGGGAAATCGGGGTCGCCCTCGATGCCGGTTATGCGTCCCTCTTTGACGTGGACCAGCACCCCGCAGCCGCCGTGACAGCCGCGGCAATTACTCCTTATAATCTGCTCTTGGTTATCTGTCTTCATTCTGCCTTCCTGCTCTCCGTAAGGCATCAGGGTATTTGGAGTAGTTGTCCCCTCTATTCGTAATTGTAGCGGATAGTACGTCGGTAAATCAACACGGCTGACAGCGCTTAGAATGCAAATCTGGCACATTTATGGGGTAAAAATCTATGCTCTTTTAGTAGTGCAGCTTTTTTCGGGCTTCAGCGTTGATTTGAACGGGGTTTTATGCTCTCTTATTTTTTACTCTCTAAGGGACCAAAACCAGGGTGAATAACTTGACCTGAAATCCTCGTATATGTTATCTTGTAGAGGGCAATTCAGGTTATTTCCGAGTTAAATCCAAGTTAAAGGGAGGGAGCGTTTTACTATGCAAGCAGTAGCACCAGCAGTTGATGTAGCGGATATTATAAAAGAAGAAGGCGGTGACGTTCTCAAGTTATGTTATCAATGCGGCACATGCACCGGCACCTGTCCGTGGAATATGGTGAGGGGTTTCTCTGTGCGTCAGGTAATACATCAGGCCCAGTTAGGTCTGCCTGATTTTGAGGATGAGAGTATGTGGATGTGCGTGACCTGTAAGGCCTGCGTTGACCGGTGTCCCCGGGGCGTGGAGATAATAGACATCTGGCGGACATTGCGGAAGGTTATTGCCGAGGTTGGTGCGGGCAAGATGCCTGATTCTCTCCGGCTCATAGTTAAAAACATCACCGGCGTAGGTAATCCACAGGGAGAAGAGAGAGAGAAACGGCTGGACTGGGCAAAGAACCTTGATGTAAAGCCCTTTACCAAGGAGACTGAAATATTATTCTTCCCGTGCTGTTATGATGCGTACGATTCGTCTGTGAGCAAGGTGGCCCGGGCCAGCGTAGAAGTTATGAATAAAGCTGGTGTCAATTTTGGCATCCTGGGTGACAACGTAGTCTGCTGTGGTGAGAGCGTCCGTAAGGTAGGCAGCGAGAGCCTGTTTCAGACTCTGGCCCAGAGCAATATTGAGGCTTTCAATGAGGCTGGCGTTAAGAAGATTGTGGTTGCCTCTCCCCATTGCTATCACACCTTCAAGAACGAATACCCCGCCCTCGGCGGTAATTTTGAGGTTGTGCATATTGTTCAGTATCTGGCCGAGCTTATCAGCGAGGGCAAGTTAAAGCTCACCAAGGAACTGAATAAAACAGTTACCTATCATGATTCCTGTTATCTGGGGCGTCATAATGACATTTATGATGAGCCTCGTCAGGTTCTTGAGAGTATTCCCGGGTTGGAACTGGTTGAGATGTATGATAACCGTGAGGAGAGCTTGTGTTGTGGCGGTGGGGGAGGAAGGGTGTGGGAGGAAACCAAGAAGGGAGAGAGGTTCTCCGATATGAGGGTAGAGCAGGCGCTTGAGGCCGGAGCCAGTGTATTGGCCGTGGCCTGCCCTTATTGCATGGTCATGTTTGAAGATAGCGTGTTGAGCGCGGATAAGAGCGGTGATATTGAGGTTAAAGATATAGTCGAATTAGTTCAGGAAGCACTTTAGTAAGAGCAGGGGGTTAATTTTAATGGAAGACGAAGTTAGAATAGGCGTATATATCTGCCACTGCGGAGCTAATATTGCCGGGGTAGTGGACGTAAAAGAGCTGGTTGAGTATGCCAAAGGCTTGCCCTCGGTGGCGCTGGCCAAGGATTACATCTACATGTGCTCCGACCCGGGGCAGAATATGGTTAAAGAGGATATTAAGAAGCTGGGGCTTAACCGCGTGGTTGTTGCCGCATGCTCGCCGAATCTGCATGAGCGCACTTTCCGTCGGGCGTGCCAGGAAGCAGGGCTGAATCCGTACCTGTTTGACCTGGCCAGCATTCGTGAGCATTGTTCCTGGGTGACTGAAGACCCGGCGGCAGCTACTGAGAAGGCTAAGAAAATAGTGAGCGCTGCCGTGAGGCGGGTATTCTATCAGGAGCCGTTGGAGACTAAGGAGGTTCCGGTTACGCCTAATGTTCTGGTGCTGGGGGGAGGCATTGCCGGTATCCAGGCTGCATTGGAGATAGCCAATTCAGGGAACAAGGTCTACCTAGTGGAGAAGGAGCCCAGCATCGGGGGGCATATGGCTAAGTTCGATAAGACTTTCCCTACTCTGGACTGTGCCAGTTGTATTTTTACTCCCCTCCTGAGCGATGTGGGGCAGCACCCGAATATTGAGTTGATGGCTTACAGCGAGGTGGAGGAAGTTTCCGGCTTTGTCGGCAATTTCAAGGTTAAAATTAAGAAGAAGGCAAGGTATGTCAATGCCGATAAGTGTACCGGCTGTAGCGTTTGCGTGGACAAGTGTCCGTTCAAGGTGGACAGTGAGTTTGACGAGGGATTAGCTAAGAGAAAGGCTATCTACATCCCCTTCCCGCAGGCTGTGCCCAATGTGCCGGTGATAGATACCGAGCACTGCGCCTATTTCCTGAAGGGCACCTGCCGTGCCTGTGAGAAGTTCTGCGAGGCGAAGGCGATTGATTTTGAGCAGAAAGACGAGGTGGTTGAGGTTGAGGTCGGGGCGGTTATTGTGGCTACCGGCTATGATGTCTTTGACCCCTCTGTTATAAAGCAGTACGGCTATGGGCGCTATGACAATGTGGTCGATGCTCTCCAGTTTGAGAGGATGTGTAATGCCTCCGGCCCTACAGAGGGTAAAATCGTGGCCAAGGACGGCTCGGAACCCAAGAGCATTGCCATCATTCATTGTGTGGGCAGCCGCGATGAGAACTACCACGAGTATTGCTCCCGTGTCTGCTGCATGTATTCCCTTAAGTATGCCCATCTGATAAAGGAAAAGATTGCCGGTGTGGCGGTGTACCAGTTCTATATAGATATGCGTTGCTTCGGTAAAGGCTACGAGGAGTTCTATAAGCGTCTCTCCGATGAAGGGGTCAACTTCATACGGGGCAAGGTGGCCCAGATTACCGACCGCGCCATAACTGACGAAGAGAAGGATAAACTGGTTATCGTAGCTGAAGATACGCTACTGGGCACCGTAGTCAGGGTGCCGGTAGACATGGCTATTTTGAGCTCGGCTCTGGAAGCCCGCTCGGATGCGGAGGATGTTGCCCGACTGTTAAATATCAGCCGCAGCGCCGACGGCTTTTTCCTGGAGAGGCATCCCAAGCTGGACCCGGTAGCTACTATGACTGACGGGGTATTCGTGGTTGGTTGTTGCCAGGGTCCTAAGGATATACCTGATACCGTTGCTCAGGCTTCGGCTGCCGCCGCCCGTGTTCTGGCTATGATTAGCAAGGGTAAGGTAGAGGTTGAAGCTACCATATCTGTCGTTAATGAAGAGCTTTGCTCGGGTTGCCGGGTCTGTCAGCTCCTCTGTCCTTACAGTGCCATTACCTTTGATGAAGAGAAAGAGGTTAGCCATATTAATGAGGCTATATGTAAGGGTTGCGGTGTCTGTGTAGCTGCTTGTCCCAGCGGAGCCATTATCGGCAGGCACTTTACCACCGGTCAGATTATGGCTGAGATTGAAGGCGTATTAGTGTAACCCGTCATACGGAGCTAGCTGTGGACTTTGGTGCGGGAGGCAGAAATGCCTCCCGCTTACTTCTTTGGTTACCACCGCAGTGTATTCCATAAAGGGGCATAGAAAGTAGTCTTTTGTATGCTATAATTGTTGTGGTGTGGGGATATAGCTCAGTTGGGAGAGCGCTGCGTTCGCATCGCAGAGGTGGGGGGT
>CAZRDI010000013.1:0-15975 GCA_964598825.1 uncultured Dehalococcoidales bacterium | reverse complement strand
TGCCTGAGCACCTCTCTCGCAAACTCGCATTTTGCCTTTGCCTGCTCTTTGGCCAATCTTTCCACCTCTCTATATAATGCCGGGGACAACGATATATTGAGAACCTTTCTTTTTGTTTCTTCGGGCATAGCAATCTCCTTTGTAACAACAATGATGACAAAGTATAGCATAGCGAGAAATACAGAACAAGGCTTCCTTCAAATGTAAAGGGGGACAATCCTATCGCAACCTCTGATGACGAGATTCCTCCCGCCATCCCTTTCCTAATCAGCATATTCCTCCTGTTTCTTGGATGGAGTGTGCATTAACTTTTGATTTGAAATTATAGCTGCGATTAAACTACCTATGGCTAGCAGAATTAGAAGTAACTTATAGGATCCAAATTTCATGACTAGGTAGCCACTCAACCACCCCGAAATCAATCCAGCCCATGCCTTGGACGTATAGGTGATTCCATAGTTGGTAGTGGCAAACTTCGAACCGTAATAATCTCCGATAGTTGCGGGATATAGGGCGAATGGTGACCCTCCTAACAATGCAGCAATGAATACTGTGATCATAAAAAGAATGGCGATATGTGCAAAAAATACAAAGAAGATAATCGATAGGCCTAAGAGGGAATAAAATAAAACCATGGTTCTTTCCCTTCCTATTCTATCAGAAATCGCCCCAGACACCACTCTACTTAAACCATTTCCAATAGGAAACAAGATTAACAGAAGGTTGAAGTAGTTCGCCGGTATATTAAATTCTCTAGCTAACATTTTCAGTTGAGCCCCAAACATCAAGACGATAGAAACGGTTACCGTAAATGAAAAGTAGATCAAATAGAATTGATAGGTAGCCAACATTTCAAAAGGTTTATAATTAGAAGAAGCTATAACTTTCTGCTCGAGGGAAGTAAAAGGAGAAGTCCAGTCTTCATTCGGATATGCATAAAGCAATGATAGGGGTATTAAGATACTGATCATAAGAAGGCCAATTAAAAGTAATGTGAAATCCAGTCCTTTTGAGTTCAATAACTCCTGAATGAACCAGTTAAAGACTGCTGTGCCAGCACCGAATCCAAATACAACAAAACCAGTAGCAAACCCTCTCTTGTCGGGAAACCATTTAATTGCACAAGCGATGGAAATACCATAAAGTACTCCTACTCCTAGGCCACCCAATCCATAAAATAAGTAGAAGACTAGATGGGCCGATGAGAAAGAAGCGAAAATAAATCCAATACCCACCAAAAAAGAGGCTATTATTGCTATTTTTCGGGGGCCATAAGAATCTGAAATATAGCCGGAAAACGGCTGAATAAAGGTTGCAGCATATGCATAAATAGTAAAGGTTAAGCCTATTGACGCCAAATCCCAATGGAGTCTGCTTTCAATGGCATAGGCAAATAAAAACCAGGAATACTGGTAGATACTAATTATCATCATAATGATAAATGATGCACAAATTAACAACCATCGATAATTAGAAATTGAAATTTGATGAGTATCCAAAAGATCTCCCCTTTTTTCTTCTAAATATTTAAGTTCAATGAATCCTTCTTATAGACTTAGACGCTAAAATCCAATGGCACAGCCATCTTTTCTTCTGTCTGAAGCGCCCAACAATATATTGTGAGCTCTATCCAGGTAAATAGCTTGGCCCCCTCCCACTTGGTTGACCGGCTTAAACTCTCGGACTATTTTGTGTCCTATATTTTGGAGGCTGGATATTGTGTGAATGGGAATCCCATTTTCCAGATATACCTCATTGCTTGGCATGTGCCGTAGCCGTGGGGCATCTACTGCCTCTTGAATGTTCATATTGAAGTCGATCAGATTGATCAGAAATTGCACGTGTCCTTGGGGTTGCATATCCCCACCCATGACCCCAAAACTCATTAAAAAATGACCATCTTTAAATAACATAGCGGGAATGATGGTATGCATAGGTCGCTTATGGGGTACAATTTTATTAAAATGATTTTTTTCTAAGGAAAATGATTTCCCTCTATTTTGTAAAATAATACCTGTTCCATCTACCACCTCACCAGAACCAAACGGTAAATAAATGCTGCTTATAAAGGATACCGCATTTCTGCTTCCATCTACAGCAGTAACATACACAGTATCAGAATCCACCGGATAAAAGTAAGGCACGGAAGAAGCTGGCATAACCTTATTTGGATCAATTTTATTTCTTCCCTTCCTTGCATGTTCTTTGGAGATAAGCATATCTATTGGGATTTTTTCAAATTCCGGGTCGGTTATTAAGTGGTCTCTATCGCTGAAAGCTAACTTTTTAGCTTCAATGAGGAGGTGAAGATATTGGGCACTGTTGTGACCCAAGCTTGAAATGTCATATTCTTCAAGAATGTTCAACATCTCTAAGGCTGTTATACCCTGGGTGTTTGGAGGCAATTCATAAATCGTATAACCTCGATAATTGCTTGATAATGGTTCAATCCAAGTGGTTGTGTGATCTTTGAAATCCTTAAGAGAAAAGAGGCCACCATTTTTTTTGGAGAACTTCACAATCATCTTAGCTATATCGCCTTCATAAAAAGATTCAATGCCCTCTCTGGCAATAATTTGAAGGGTCCTGGCCAAATCCATATTCTGAAATACCTGTCCTGGTCGAGGAGATTCCCCATCAATAAGATAACACCTTGATGAGTTTTCATGAGAATGAAGGACTTCCTCCATATTCTTCCACTCACCTGCAATAACTTCTGTGACTGGGAACCCATTTTCTGCATAATAAATGGCATCTTGAAATACGTCACTGATATTTAGTGTTCCATAACGTTTTAAAGCCTCGCTCCAACCATGCAAGGCTCCAGGCACAGTTACTGATAAGATTCCCCGTTCAGGCATGATGCTTATTCCTTTATCTTGGAACCATCTTAAGCTTGCATTATATGGGGCTCTGCCGCTTGCATTCATACCAATGAGCTTATTCTCTTTTGCCATATAGATAAGAGCAAATGTGTCTCCGCCGATCCCCACGGAATGAGGTTCAACCACATTCAAAGTGCTCACCATGGCTACCGCAGCGTCTACAGCGTTCCCTCCCTTCAGCAGAACCTTATAACCAGAAAGTGTTGCCAAATGCTGGCTCGATGCAACCATCCCGCGCGATCCCATTACAACTGACCTCTGGGCACCAGAACCCCATTCTCTTTTTTGATTGTACGAGAACTGCATGCGATTTTATCCTTAAATCAATGTATTACATCCAATTTTCTAGCAACCTGTCGGACTTGCGTCCCGATTCTGAAAGCAAGAGCCAAGTGAGGCAAGCTCCTTACTGTAGAGACTTAGAACTTATCCGTAAATATCTTTACATTTTCCATACCGCTTGCTATATTGATCACCATTCATAACCCCACACAATGGAGGTCATATGGGAACAATTAAGTCATGGGAAGTGTCCGACGCTTTTTGGGAAAGAGCAGCGCCGCTTGTTCCGGCGCCAGAGCGTGATCCGAACAAGCAGTATAAGCGAAAGACCGGGGGCGGTAGAAAACCGATGCCGCCACGCCAGATCTTCGAGGCTGTCATGTATGCGCTGCGAACCGGTTGCCAATGGAAGGCGCTGCCTAAGGAACGATTTGGGAGTCCCAGTGCGATTCATGCTCATTTCATGCAATGGATGCGGGCAGGGTTCTTTGTTGCGTTGTGGCGCGCTGGACTTGCAGAGTACGATGAACTGGAAGGGATTGCCTGGAGGTGGCAGAACATAGACGGGGCAATGGTCAAGGCCCCGCTCGCGCAGGAAGCAGTTGGTCGAAATCCGACCGACAGGGGGAATAAAAGGAACCAAGCGACACCTGTTGGTGGACGGCCGTGGTGTCCCGTTATCACTCGTCGTGACCGGGGCAAATCGACATGATGTGACCCAGTTGGAGCATGTGTTTGAAGAAATCGTCATCGAACGACCCCAGGATATCGAACAACATTTGTGTGCAGACAAAGCCTATGATAGCCACAACGCATCGAAGATACTAGTCGACAATGAATACATTCCTCATGTGAAGACACGAGGGGAAGAGGTCCAGGAGAAAAAGACCAATCCAAAATGGAAAGCCCGAAGGTGGGTGGTTGAAGTGAGCCATTCATGGTTCAATCGCTTTACAAAAATCCTGGTCCGTTATGAGAAACTCAAAGATACGTATATGGCTTTGCTGCATATGGCAGCGGCTATTATCGCCTTCCAAAAGGTCGGCATTATTTACGGATAAGTCTTTAATGAAAAAGAGTGTCTCAAAGCTTGTTCACTAGCAGACAAATCAGGCACTTGCTCAAAGGGGCGATGTAAACTGTAGTGCACCTCCTCTGGAAGTTTATTATCTAGTGATGAAAACGGTCTTTATCGATTGTAAAAGATTAACCATTTTTCAGGCCAACGCGCAATTGGGATCCATCGGAGAAGGACTTTGGGCAATGGTAATTGTATTTGAGAGTAACACACGGTTTCTTATTGAAGGCATTATCCTGGACGCATCTGCGACCTTTCATGCTGCCTTTCAACACCTCAATTACCTTTCTTTCCCTTCCTGAAGTAAATATAAGTATCCCAATCGATGAAACCTAGCCGCTGCCCTCCATCTATATCAATACTAGAGCCAGTAATCATTTCTGCTTTTTCAGAGATTAAAAATGATACTACATTGGCAACTTCTTCTGGCTTAACCAATCTTCTCAAAGGCGTCAATGCCTTAAGTTTCTCCTCAATTTCAGGTGTCATTTCCGTTAAAGATGTCTTTACAGTACCCGGGCAAATAGCATTCACTCTTATATTGTAACGTCCAAGTTCAAAAGCCAACTGTCTAGTAAATCCTATAATACCAGCCTTTGTTGCTGTATAATCAGGACCTGCCATATCACTGATAGTCTTTCCCGCCATAGACGCAATATTGATAATGCAACCTCCACTTCGTTCCTTCATTGTCTCAATTACCGTCTTCGAGCAGTTAAGAACTGAACCTAGGTTAATACTTATGACCTTCTCCCAATCTGTTTTCACTGAATCTTCCCACAATTTGGAAATGCCAATTCCAGCATTGTTAACTAAGATATCAATACCTCCCCATTCCGTTATAATTTTATCCACCATTTCCTTGACACTTTCATAATTTGAAACATCGCACTGAATAGCCATTGATCTTTGACCCATCGCTTCTACCTGCATTGCTGTATTCTTTATTGAGTTTAAAGTTCTTGCATTAACCGCAGTACTTATTCCTTCTTTTGCTAAAGCCAAAGCAATAGCCTTCCCTATGCCACGCCCAGCTCCCGTCACGAGCGCTATCTTGTTATTCATTTCTTACCTCCAAATTAAATCGTCCTGCCTTTGCAGATTAATCAAAAGTATGAACCCCAAAGCAAGCTCTGGACTCATAAAAAATCTCGCTTCGCTCGCATTTTTAACTCCGCAGCAGAGCTGCGAAAAATTCTTTGAATTTGCCTATTGACTTAGCTGACCTGTCTTTTGGACATCACCTCATCCCTTGTGATTGTGCTTGTCGAAGCACAAGCAAACAATAAGCGAGGAAACACCTCCATACCCCAAAACCTCCTATTGAAACGATAACATATTTCTGAAAGATACCTTTGCAGATGTTTTCTTGATACTCCTCTATGTGGCCCCGCAAAATCCGCCTTAGCATTCGCAATAATCTTGTGAGTCCAAGGAAGTAATTTCATGGCATCCTTGGGAGCTTGAAGAACAGCTCTATTATTGATTATACCGAGCTCTTTAGACACGGTCTGATATCTTCTCCACCCATCTGATCGAATGGCATTAATCGATGGTTTAATTTCATCATTTGAAGCATCAAGCCTCTTCAGAATATTTTCAATTGTCTCTGCATCGGCGTTTTCAGCTACAAAAGCATGAGCAAACCCTGGGCGTTCTTCTCCTGCATCTTTCCAAACGGAGATTGCTACTATAACTAATTCATTTTTTCTGTACCACGACCTCTTTTCCCTGAAAAATTCGGGCCAAAAAACGATTCATCAATTTCTACTAACCCTGCTAAGGTATATCGGGCATGTCGATCTGCCATAGCTTTGCGTGCTTTCTGCGCCATCGTCCAAACTATTTTATAGTCTTTCATCTCAAGGTCTCTGGCCATTTCATTTATGGAAACCCCAGTTTTTGAAGTAGCCATTCTAAAGATCAGTATAAACCATTTTAGCAATGGTGTCCTTGTTTTGTGGAAGATAGTCCCGGATTTAAGAGAAACACGGTTGTTGCAATTTCTGCATTTGTAGAGACGCTGTTGTGTTGAAATCGCCCAATACTCTTTACCGCGACAGGTAGGACAAACAAATCCTTTTGGCCAACGTGTCTTATATAGCTATGCATAACAGTCTTCCAAACTTTGAAATTCCTCTTGGAAAATCAACCAGCTCATTTGTTCATACTTTGACCTAACCCCTGTATCCCCCATAGATTAAGTGTAAATGAATGGGTCAGCTAAGTCAGCAGGCAACTTTGAAATTAAAAAGTGAACTCGCACAGATCGAGGAATGATATGTCACCGGTAATGCGAAATTGTATTACCTAAATCTTGCACGAAATTAACCTGAATGAACGAGCATACGGAAATTTTACGTCTTACCTGCTTCCAGTCCGGAACAATTTCAGTAATGACGTTAACGCCCAATCCGAAACCCTGGTGGAATAATTTATGTGTCAGGCTTCGGGTTATTTTGCTGTACCTTCAACATGATATGTCCTGCAAGAAATTCTTTTGCTTATGAACGATTCAACGAAAACTTGCAAGTCCGGAAGCTTCCATCAAGCTATGGCCTGAGCTTGGATGGAGCTATATACAAAAATTTGAGCAAACTCAGCATAGCCGGCGTTCGAGCTTCATATATTGAGAATTTTATGCTCTCGCGATTGTCATGAAATACCAATTTGGCAGCCATAAGCAGAAGTTTCAGTCGAGCGATCCTGATTGTGTTATCGGCAAGACCTCCTGAGGCATTATGGGCAAGATCCTCCTTATCGGGGCAGCCCTTCTTGGCAGAAATTTCTGCCATCATGTTTTCCTCCCTCGCCTTTCAAAGCACCTTCCCAGAAAATAAATTACTCATCTTTTTATTGCGAATCGTTCTGGCCTATCAAGATGCCCCACTAGGGATGATGGTTTTTGAAAGCTAATGAGATTATGCCCGATATGCAATTTTCCCATTAACTATGGTAAGTTTAACGTGGATATCCTTAATATCGTCCTCTTGACATTCAAGAGGGTTATCATCCAGCACAACGAGATCTGCTATTTTCCCTTCCTCAACGGACCCTAAGCGATCTTCGTTCCAAGTTATGAAATGCCCATTCTTTACAGATAGTTTCAATGTTTCCTCGCGTGTAAGTCCGCTTTCGCCTAATCGGCTCTTGGAGTCTTCATCCCAGCGCACAAGAGCCTCCCACATTGTCCAGAGCATAGAATATGGTACATTGTCGCTACCCAATGCTACAGGGATATCGGCATCAATCAGTTCACGCAGGGGTATCGCATTTTCCCGTAATTTATCAATCCCAAATCGATCACTGGCCATATACATAAAGTTCGGCTCAACAGTTACAACAAGCCCTAAATCCTTAATCCTTTTCAGTTGCTCTTTTGTAGCTTGAATTAGGTGCATCAACACCCAGCGCTTGTCTCTAATCGAAATTTCTTTATTAATGGCCTCGTAGCAATTTAAGTCTGCCTCCAGATCGTAGCAGACTGAGCGACTTATACGAAGTCCAAGGTGTGCAGCTTCAACACCAATCTTAATAAATCTATCGCCTGCAGGAATTGCCTGGATGTAATGGCCGGCCCACTGTTCATAGGGATATTCCTTTGCGATAATCTCTGCTACCTCTGGAGTACCATTACCAATCATAATACCTTCTACACGGAACATGTCATCTCCAGTTCCGCGTAGACTTGCAACGCCAGAAGCAAAATACAAAAACTTAAGCATCTCCTGATCGGTCATAGTTGCTGTCGGAGGACTATATGGCGCAGTAATGCGAACGGTCAGGTCACCATTTTCATAAACTTCACGCCAAGCCTTCATCACCGCGGGCGTTAATCCGTGTCCCTCATATCCGCTTGTTGTTCCAGTGGCATTGTACGCCGCACATGCAAGCGCAATTCCCTGAACTCGCTGCTCGTATGTAAACCTAGGGAGAATTTTAAATAATGTATACTCAACAACCGGAGCAAAATTATAGTCAAGAAATAGACCGGTTGGTTTCCCTTTTTCATCCTTTACAATTTCAACATTGTAGGGTGCCGAGGTATCGCTACTGATACCAGCAAGTTTTAATGCATTTGAATTAGCAACTGAAGGGAAAGGCCTATGGCTCCACCATCCCCAGACAGCTCGGATATACACGGGATTATCAGGTGCTATGCTGTCAATATCATATCGATCAGGGAACCGCCCCTCTTGAAGTTCTTCGGGCCGGGAAAAATAATTAAGCGGCGGAGATCCCATCGGCATGAGGATAATCCACTCGCCAGGTTTGGTTCGATTTACAGCTTTGCTTATACTATTCATTATTTCCTCAATGCTAGTAAGCCCGGCAATAGGAATACCTCCAAACTCCTTAAGCCCCTCACGGTCCATATGTGGATGCGCATCAAAAAACCCTGGCGTCACTGTAGCGCCCTTAAGGTCTATTAATTCATCTGTTTGCTCTTTTTTTGATAATAAATCTGAAGAAGAGCCAACATCCATGATTTTGCCATTGTCGATCCTGATAGCCTCAACGATTCGCGAAAAACTGTCAAGTGTGATAACATTGCCATTGTATAAGATCATCATTCAATCTCCTTAGCTAAAATATTACGTTTTTTCTTCTTAGCAACTTTTTGTAGTTGTCGTCGGCTTTTCTGCTGGAAGGCCATGAGAGCCGATACATTACATTGACATCATTATTTTCATGGCTGAGTGAACGTCAACGAGAGCTGCACCCAGCACTTTGTGAAACTGAAAACTCCCTTGAATCGTGGTAGCCCTTCTCATAGCAAAAAGCTTTGCCCTGATCCGTCGCTTTGCTGCTGGTTCCAATGACGTTCTTAGACATACCAAATGCATAGACTATAGGCCTGTTTTCTTATACCCAGCTAAAACTATCCCTATGCAAATTTAGAGGCCTAATCGCCAAAACCTTGTTCCCAAGGTTAGGCTAACATACCGTCTTCTCTAATAGTTCTCCGCGTTCATCTGAATCGCGCAGCATCGGATGTTCATGGCCTTAGGTAATCTTGAATTTCTAATCCCTTTTCTTTGTAGTATTTGTATGCTCCGGGATGTAAAGGTACATATGCGCCATTTAGGGCTGTTTCAATTGAAAAGTCTTTAAGTGCAACATGGACCGTTTTAATCATTTTTATGTTTTCAAAAATGGCTTTAGTAATCTCGTAAACAAACTTCTCGTCAAGGTCACTAGAAATATACATTCCTGTCGGTTCACCAACACAAAGAACATCTTCTTCTTGTCCTCGATAAATGCCGCCAGGTACTGTTATTTTCGAGTAACCTGGATTTAACTTTCGCACTTCTTTTACCCCTTTCTCACCAATGTCGATTAGTCGAATTGGAGTTCTAGCTGTGATCTCCATTATTCCGGGAGAAGGATCGATTCCCGTATCAGGCATAAAATCAACCTTCCTGTCTAATAACATTATCCTCATTTGAGAGAAACCCGCGAAATTAATGTTGCCACCTTTTTCTTTTATAATTTCGTAAGAGAGCCCGTGTGCATGCAATAAGTTTCTCATGAACATTTCGGTGACCCATCCTTTTTCGCCCACTACCAAATTCTTGCCAACAAGATCTTTAACAGCGAAAATCTTACTATCCTTTCTGACAATTAGATGATATGGGGACAAATAAAAAATGAATAGTGATCTTACCTTTTTGTACTCCTTAGTAAACGGTTCTAAACCTTTCAACGCCAAGTAAGCACCGCTGTTTCCGCTCATTCCCATATAAATGTTCCCATTCTCAATATTTTTTAAATTCGAAATACCTCCACCTAAGGTCGTTGTCGCAATAACTCCTTCAAGCTTTTGATTCATTATCTCTGCCGTCGCGGCACATAATGGAAACCAAGTTCCACCCATAGATGCTGCAGCGATCTTAATGAATTTAGGCCTTTCACCAGAGTATCCGTTAGATACCATGAAAGTCAATATTGCCATTGCACAAAAATAAATTACAATTACCGACTTTTTTGTTCTCTTTTTCATTGCTTTTCCCTCCGATTTTAATTGTTTTTCGTCTCAGATTTCTTAAAGAAACTCAGCTTTTTTGAAAATATCACCTCCCTTCGCTCCAAAATATATAAAAAGGCCACCATACAAAACCCAACTATATCTGTAAGCAAATTATTCATAAATAAAAAACACGAAGCCAGGAGATAGAGAAAACGCTCCAATGCAGAACAAGTTTTAAAACTATATCCAATTATAGCAATATTTAGGGATAGTATACCAATGGAAATAGCGAGCACAGCATAGAGTATTTGATATATTGGCGCATCGAGAAGTAATGCTTTGTTGGTTATAAAAACAAATGGTATAACAAAACTAGCGAATGTAAATGAAAAAGCCTTAAGGCCAAGTTTCCAAGGATCTGTATCGCCTCCAGCAATAGGAGCTGCCGCATAAGCTGCTAAAGCAACCGGCGGAGTAACATTACACAATATGGCAAAATAGAAAACGAACATATGTGTCGCAATTGGCGAAAAGCCCAAATCGATTAAAGCAGGCGCACTTAACACTGCGACTATAATATATGCACCTACTGTAGGCATTCCCATGCCTAATATAATGCTGGCAATAGCTGCCAAAATAAGTGCAATATATACATTGTAGGTTGCAACGGAACCGACAATAGTTGATATGCGCATACCGAGACCCGTAATTAGAAAGGAACTTACAATTATACCTGCAGTTGCGCATACAATTGAAATGTTTAAAACTTTCAGGCTTCCATCGCTTAAAGCAGAAAAAATGCTTCTAAGGTTTAACCTTGTCTCTCTTTGGACAAAGGATATTACGATAACAGAGGCGACCGCATAAAAGCCAGCCAAGTTAGGACTATATCCTATTACTAATACCACTAAAATCAGGGCTGCAGGTATTATCATCAATCCAGCTTTGAGGAATGAGCTAAATATGGGTGGCAAGTCCTTCTTCGGTAATCCCTTAAATCCCATTTTCTTAGACGTATAATGAATACAAACCCATACAGAGAAAAAGTAGAACACAGATGGTAGTAAAGCAGCCTTACATACTCCCAAATAGGACATACCAAGTATTCCCATTATTACAAATGCTGATGCACCCATGATAGGTGGCATTATTTGTCCACCAGTTGAGGCGGCTGCTTCAACTGCGCCAGCAAAAGTTGCGGAATAGCCTACTTTCTTCATCAGAGGAATCGTGAATGAGCCTGTAGTCACTACATTTGCTGCGCTACTTCCGCTCAGACTACCCATCAGTCCACTTGCTACTACAGCGCCCTTCGCTGGACCACCGATTTGCCAGCCCATCAAAGATTGGGAGAGATCGGAAAATTTCTTAATAGCCCCACATTTTTCTAGAAATGCACCGAAGATTATGAATATAATTACAAAGTCAGCAACGACACCTATCATTACACCCAAAATACCCTGGAGTGACATATAGTTGATCTCGATAAGTTCAAGTAAGCTATAGCCTCCGTGAGCAAGAAAGCTCGGAAAGTGGCGACCGAAAAAACAATAGGTTATTAGTATTAATGCCAATATTACGAGTGGCCAGCCTACCGCACGACGGGTTGCTTCCAACACCAATAAAAAAAGAGTTAACCCCATGGCAAAATCGTACTGCGTTGATTCTCCAATTCTTAGAATGAGGTCAAAGTGTTCGTAGGAAGCATATATTACTGGGATTGCGGCAAGCATAGCTAGGGGTAAGTCCAAAGCCCAGAATGAAAGACGGGGACGTCCTTTTATGGCTGGTTTTGTAAGAAATATTAGTACGAGGGTAAATCCGAGAAAAATTGTCCTTTGTAGGTATGCCTCAAACGCTAAAGTTAGCGAAAGATACAGTGAAAGGACAGCCATTGCGATACTTAAAACAAAAATGATTTGTTTCATTTCAAATTCCTCAAAGATAGCTATCGCTAAACGTTTTTTCTTATACTTCCTGACAGTCTCCTTCAGCTGATCCCACGAGATGGATACTTTGTTCTAAGCCTTAAATCACTTCATCGTCTCCAATGAGACCTTTCATTCATTATCAGCTCTTATTAACCCCCCCCCTAGACTGGAAATCACCCCGATAGGTTCTGCTCACTTAAAGCAGTGAAGATCAAAGTATCCCTCTCGGTACCTTTTCTTGGTTCTTTTGAAAAACTCATTCCGCTTTTTGGTTTTCAGGATCCGTTATAACCTTTTAGCTGCCCTCTCAAAGGCATCCAATAAAGGCAATTTATCACCGCTTAGGCAGCGTATTAGGGCACCTCCGCCAGTGGACACAAACCCTATTTTACTGATATCGGTGAATTTGCTGAAACTGCTTACCGTATCAGATCCTCCAATAACAGAATACCCTGATGCTCCAGCAATAGAAGACCATAAACGTTTGGTTCCCTTTGACCCAATCTCCTTCTCATATATGCCTGCCGGCCCATTAACAAAAATGCTTCCCCCCTGATTCACTATCTCTTCATAGGCTTGGATAGTTTTTTCCCCGATATCAATTATAAGACCATCAGCAGGAAGATCTTCCACCCACAGCTCCTTCCTCGTACCTCCCTGATCAACACCAAAATCGAGCGGAAGGTAGATCTTCTCCGGGTAATTGGTGAGATACTTTTTCGCCTCTGGTAAAAACATGTCAAGAGATCTATCTCTGATAAACCTCTCCGAAGTTTCTCCCAGTGCCTTTCCCTGGGCCATGTGCATAATCTCCCCCGTAACTCCGGCCGTAAGAATGAAATCGGCGATTCCCTTTGAGAGAACCTGGTTGAGCATGCCAAATGCATCAGATATCTTCAAGCCACCAAGAACAAATACACACGGTCTCATAGGGTTATCCATGATAGCCGAGAGAGCGTTGAGTTCATCCATTAAAAGCCTCCCCGCAGCAGAAGGGAGCAGTTCCTGAAAGGCTACCATAGAAGGAGAATTTCTGTGGGCTGCCGCAAAGGCATCGTTGACGTAATAGTCCATGAGCGGTGCAAGGTTCCTCACGAGGTAAGTCTGTTTCATTTCCTCAGGGGAGAGTTTCACATAGTTTTCGAAGGTGGAAACCTCCTCCGTAAGGTATCGTAAGTTATCGAGCAGAAGGATCCCCCCATCCTCAATTTCCCGTATCCTTTCCCTGGCTGCTGGCCCCGCCACATCATCGATAAACTTCACCTTTCGACCCATCTTCTGGGAAAGTTTCTGAGCATGCTCTTTGAGGGAAACCAGATTGTGGTAGTCCAACGTATCTCCCTGATGAGCAATGAGCACGAGTTTGGCTCCCCTGTCTGCTAGGTCAAGAATAGTTGGGATGCTCTTGTCGATGCGGTTATCGTTAACGATCCGTTTGGTCTCGGGATCTAGAGGGGAATTGATATCCACCCGAACCAGCACAGTCTTTCCTTTGCAATCATAATCATCGATAGATTTTATATTCAGCGCCATATCAACATCTTTTTTTGCAGCTATGCTTACTTAATTCCTCTGTGTCGCTCCAATGGCTCATGACATTCCTAGGTACTTATTAGTAAGCCCGACTGCCTCAAGGCGATCTGTCTGCATAGGGATGCAGGCTCTAACCCCATCTATTGTCTCCGGGATGGTCACCGATTCCTGAGGGATGTTGATGGCGAACATGATATCGTCTCCTGAAAAGCCCACGGTCTCCTCAAAAACCGCTATCTCATACATATCCCCTCTGGGATGTCCCAGAAATCGCGCGTAGTTAAACAGCGACGTGTTGGTATTAAAACCATCGCTGATTCTTACTACCCGGATACGGGGGTGGCCATTGAACGCCTTGAGCGCCTTCTCCTTGGTCAAGGTTTTCTTGGGAGTAGCTACGATAGTGATGATGTGGCCATGAGTAATCGGAGTGTGAATGAGTAACCCCGTGGCCTTTACGTGGGGCATGATAAGCAGAAGGTCCACCGCCTGATGATTGGGAATTGGTTCCATGATCAATGAGTCAACTACACCCCTGTGAGTATCACCTGGATCGGCGATCCGGCGCACGATGGTGATTGCCACTTTCTTTATCCCCACCTCTCGATCTAAGCAGTCCACCGCGCGAATAAGGCCTGTGGTATTGCATGAGGTGAGCTTCAAAAAATCTTTACCGATCCCATTCTCGTAGTTGGCGTATCCATGGAAGAATACATCGGCAATTTCATTTTTCTCTCCTCCCTGAAAAATCCCCTTTACTCCTGCCTTCCTATATATTTCCTTGTTCTTCGCCCCCACCCCTGCTGAGGTGGCATCAAGCATGACGTCCACCTCCTGGACAAGATCTTCGAAGCTTCCTGCAACAGGAATTCCTGCATTCTCAAGGTTGGCTCTCTTTTCAGGAACAGCGCAGAATAGCTTGAACGGCATTCCTTTTTCTTTGAGAGCCCTTACTGCCAGCGTGGGCTCTATGTCCGCAACACCCACCAGTTGCATGTCCTGCTGAAGGGCTATTCCGTCGGCCAATCGCTGCCCGATAACGCCATATCCAGCAACGCCCACTTTCACCTTCGCCATGTAATCTTCCTCCTTTGCTTATATTTCTCTCCACTAGTGTCCAATTAATATTCAAATAATTTCAATTGCTTATACAATGCTCGGTTAATGTTTATGTATTGAGATGCTGTAACCACCTGATATAAAGGTGCTTTTTCAAAAAGGGTCACACTCAAAATCTGTAAAATTGTGTAGAGGCTCACATCATCCAATCGGAGCTGCTTTTTCAGGATTGCTACGAGCACATAGACAGAAACAGCAATCCAGATTTGCGTCTTTACGGCGTTCTCACTGGTGCCATAGAAGGCTTTTATCCGGAGGTGTTGCTTGATCCATTTAAAGAACAGCTCTACCTGCCATCGGCATCGGTACAGCTCTGTTATGACCAAAGCGGGGATGAGAAAGTTATTTGACAGGAAGGAAAAACTTCTGTTGTTTTGCTCATCGAAGAATTTGACTCGGCGAAGTTTATCGGGATAGTATTTCCTGGTGTATACCCCGGTCAGTACGATTGTTTGATCACATCTGAGCCCTGTGGCCTTGTCTATTCTATGAGAGTAAAGCCGTCTGAATTGGGTGTTTGTTTTTGATCGAATAACAAAAAATGACATGCATTGATTCAAGAGATAGAGCCGTTCGAAATCGAGATAGCCCCGGTCTATGATATAAAAGGCGCCAGGCTCTGGGATCAGCTCATCGAGCACATTGACATCATGCACGTTACCCTCGGTTATAGAGATAAACGATGGAATACTTCCGCGTAGGTCCAATAGGGTATGGAGTTTGACAGCCCCTTTTGTCTTTCGGAACCGTGCCCAGGGAAACAGAGAAAGGCACAGATCAATGGTTGATGCATCGAGCGCATAGACGGTTTCATCGAGTTCCACCCCGAAATCGTCGTTACGGTACAGCTCTCGGGCGATAGAGATGAGCACCTGGGCAAAATCCGCATAGATGCGCCAATCGCGATGTTCATTTGCATAGGCCAAGGTGCTCTTGGAAACTCGCGCCCGTATCCCAAGGTGATACAGCTTGGTGTGCATCGCCCGTAAACAGGATTCGATGTCTCGAAGGCTTTCTCGATACGAAAGCTGGGCAAAGGCCATACAGAGAAATTGGTCTAAGCAGGAGAACGATCTCATGCGATAATTGCCTTGGTACTTTTCTACGCAACGGCGGAACTGGTGCATGGGCAGAAAGTCCATTAACTGTGAGAAGATTAATCTTCCTGTATACATA
>CAZRDI010000012.1:15945-16282 GCA_964598825.1 uncultured Dehalococcoidales bacterium | reverse complement strand
GTTGACCAGGACTACAAAAGCCTGCTTAAGCAGGGAGTCAGGGCGGCTATAGGTGATGGCTGGGGTGGTAGCATGATTGCTACTGAGCTTCAGGATATCCTCTTCGGCACCCCGGCGCCGGTTCTGGGCAGGGCAAACCTAGGAGTGCTCGAAAAAGACCAGGTAAACATTATAATTCATGGTCACGAGCCATTACTTTCCGAGATGATTGTAGCCGTGGCTCAGCAACCAGAGATGAGAGACTTGGCTAAATCCAAAGGAGCCGAGGGTATAAACCTGGCCGGTATGTGCTGCACGGCTAATGAGATATTAATGCGCCATGGAGTAGCTATAGCTG
>CAZRDI010000012.1:0-15935 GCA_964598825.1 uncultured Dehalococcoidales bacterium | reverse complement strand
GTAACTTCTTACAGCAAGAGCTGGCCATAGTAACCGGGGCAGTGGATGCCATGGTAGTGGATGTCCAGTGTATTATGCAGTCTATAGCCACCGTCGCAGAGTGCTACCATACCAAGATTATCACTACCTCGTCCAAAGCCAAGATTCCCGGTGCTGTTCATATTGAGTTTGATGAGCACGATGCTCTAAAGTCAGCTCAGGAGATAGTCAAAACCGCTATTGAGAATTTCCCCAATCGGAAGGAGAATGTTAGAATTCCTGATGGGCAAACTTACCAAATTGCTGGTTTCAGCCATGAGACTATCAACTACTTGCTGGGTGGCCTATTTCGGGCTTCCTATCGGCCACTGAATGACAATATCATTAATGGCCGAATCAGGGGTGTTGCTGGCGTTGTCGGCTGCAATAATGCCCGGGCTAAACACAACGAGGGTCATGTTAACATGGTTAAGGAACTAATAAGGAATGATGTATTGGTAATTACGACCGGTTGTAATGCCATCGCCTGTGCCGAAGCCGGGCTTATGGTCCCAGAGGCAGCGGCACAGTATGCCGGTGAGGGACTGGCTTCAGTTTGTGAAACCGTAGGTATTCCGCCGGTACTGCATATGGGTTCCTGTGTGGATAACAGCCGCATCCTGATAGCGGCCACCGCCATGGTGAAAGATGGCGGTCTGGGCGATGACATCAGTGACCTGCCCGTAGCCGGGGCTGCCCCGGAATGGATGAGCGAGAAGGCAATATCCATCGGTCAGTACTTTGTTGCCTCCGGAGTGTATACCGTGTTTGGCGTCACCTGGCCTACTACCGGCAGTAAAGAGGTGACTGATTACCTGTTTAAGGAAATGGAGGAGATGTATGGCGGCATGTGGGATTTTGAACCGGACCCGATTAGAGCCGCACATCTTATGATTGCGCATATTGATAAGAAACGTAAGGCTCTTGGCATTGATAAAGCCAGAGAGAGAGTACTCTACGATATGGAAATGAGACGCGGACTGGAATAGTCCAGGCGTTAGTCTAAGAGAGATGGAGGTAAATATTAGATATGTCTAAGATTATTGCATCAGCGGCTATCAGGGGAGCTCACAAGATTGTGAACCAGGCTGATAAAAAGTGGCAGGAAGCTATGGACAAATGGGGAGCAAACGAACCGGTAGGCTTCCCCAACACCGCCTATTATCTACCAGTAATCTACGGAATGCTGGGTGCCAAGGTAGAAAAGCTGGGTGACATGGAGCCAGTATTAAAACGGTGTAAATTACTTCTCCCACCCTTGGTGAGGGAGACTCACCCGTTGCCCTATCTGGCACCGGCTCTTGATGCCGGAATGGTGACCCTCTTTGCCGAGGAGCTTGTTGAGGCTATAAGGTATCTTGAGCAGCCCGACTTTTACACCAAGCAAGAAGATATTGCCGATGGTAATATCTGGCTGGGTGCTGCCGATGACGTAATCCTGAGGAAGAGAGGAGTTGAGTTTGTTGATGGCACCGCACCCGGTTTTGCTGCCATTGTTGGTGCCGCTCCTACCGCGGAGATAGCTGCCAGTATCGCTCATGAGCTTCAGGAGAAGAATCTTTACGTCTTCATGGCATCTGAATACAACGGTAAGAGGTTCTCCGAGCAGCTTGTGGAAGCGGGAGTGCAGATTGGTTGGCCAACCCGGCTCGTCTCCTTTGGTCCTGATATTTCTGCGGCTGTATTTGCCATGGGCTTTGCTACCAGGGCGGCTATGTCATTCGGTGGCATTGAGCCTGGCGATTTCAGGAAAAATCTTATCTATAACAAGGACCGCATTTTCGCCTTTGTTTTGCCCATGGGCTATGTTACCGATGAGTGGTATGCTAATGCCGCAGGGGCAATCAACTGGGGGTTCCCCACCATTGCTGATACCCCCATACCTGAGGTTTTACCTACCGGGATTTGCACCTACGAGCATGTCGTCTCCAATATTCCCCATGACCAGTTAGTAGCTAAGGCAATAGAGGTAAGAGGGTTGAAGGTTACGGTAGCTGAGGTACCGATTCCGGTGTCCTTTGGTCCTGCATTTGAAGGTGAGAGGATTAGAAAGGGAGAGTGGTATGTGGAGTTCGGTGGTAATTATACGCCAATGGTTGAGTGGGCTACCTCCAAGCGAATGGATGAAGTAGAGGATGGCAAGGTTGAGGTGATTGGCCCCGAGATAGCCGATGTTGCCGACGAATCTAGGTTGCCTTTAGCCATAGTCGTTGAAATCGCCGGAAGGGAAATGCAGGAGGACTATGAGCCTATTCTGGAGCGGCAAATTCACCATCTTATAAACTACGCTCAGGGGTTATTCCACCAGGGGCAGAGAGATATTGCCTGGCTGCGGATTGGTAAGTCTGCGGTGCAGAAGGGTTTCAAGTTGCATGACATAGGTGTTCTCCTTCATGCCAAGCTGCATCAGGACTTCGGCCGCATATTTGATAAGCTGCAGGTGAAACTCTATACCGAGGAAGATAAAGTAAACGAGATAATAGAGGAGGCGAGAGAGGTGTATACGAACCGGGATGCCCGGATTGAAGGTATGACCGATGAAACTACCGATATATACTATTCATGCACCCTCTGTCAGTCCTTTGCTCCGTCTCATGTTTGCGTTATCAGCCCGGAGAGGACCGGGCTTTGTGGTTCTTATAACTGGATGGACTGTAAGGCCGCTTTTGAGATTAACCCTACCGGACCTAACCAGCCGGTGGAGAAGGGAGAGACCATTGATGCCAAACTCGGGCAGTGGAAGGGAGTAAACGAGTTCGTATATAAGACTTCCCGCCAGAAGATAGACCATTACAACTTCTACAGTATAGTCAATGACCCGATGACTACATGTGGTTGCTGCGAGTGTATCGCCGCTATCCTGCCCATGTGTAATGGGGTAATGACGGTAAACCGTGAGTATATGGGTGAAACCCCATGCGGGATGAAGTTCACTACCCTGGCCGGGACTATTGGCGGTGGTCTGAGCACCCCCGGCTTCGTTGGCCATGGAAAATATAACGTTTGCCAGAGGAAATTCATTACCGGTGATGGTGGTTTATTAAGGATGGTCTGGATGCCTAAGAGCCTGAAGGAAGAGATTGCAGACCGGCTTAAGGCCAGGGCAGAGGAGATGGGCGTGCCCGATCTGCCTGACATGATTGCTGATGAGACGGTTGGTGTTACCGAGGAGGAGATACTCCCCTTCCTGCAGGAGAAGGGGCATCCGGCACTTACCATGGACCCGATAATAGGGTAATAAGAAGGGTAATAAGAGGAAAGGAGCTTCACCATGCCACTTACTGGAATAGAAATATTTAAGCTACTACCAAAGACAAACTGTGGTGAATGTGGGGTGCCAACTTGCCTTGCTTTTGCTATGAATTTAGCCGCAGGGAAGGCAGAACTGTCTGCTTGCCCCCATGTCTCTGATGAGGCAAAGGCTAAACTTGAGGAAGCATCGGCACCTCCCATTAGACCGGTCACCATTGGTGTCGGTGACAGGGCATTAAAGGTTGGCGGCGAGACGGTTATGTTCCGCCACGAAAAAAGGTTTGACAACTCGCCCGGCTTTGCCATCCTTGTAACCGATACTATGGACGATTCTGAGGTTGATGCCCGGCTGGAGAAGTTTAAGAAACTTGAGTATGAGAGGGTTGGTCTCATACTTCGTCCTGAGCTGGTAGCAGTAAAGGATGAGTCAGGAGATGCCAGCAAGTTTGAGTCCCTGGTTAATAAAGTCAAACAGAACAGTGATGGCGGCATTATCCTGATGAGCAGTAACCCTGATGTCATGGCAGCCGGCGTAAAAGCCTGTGCCGACAGGAAACCGCTGCTCTATGGTGCCAACAAGGATAATCTTGATGGCATGGCAGAACTGGCTAAGGGAAATTCGTGTCCGGTAGCGGTAAAGGCTTCAGACCTGGAGGAACTTACCCAGCTGACTACTAAATTAACCGAGGGTGGGGTAAATGACATTGTCCTTGATTCCGGGTCAAGAACCCTGCGTCGGGCGTTTGAGGACCAGATATGGATAAGGAGCGCTGCCTTAAACAAGAAACTTCGCCCTCTGGGTTTTCCTACCATTGTTTTCCCCTGTGAGATGACTGATGACCCGATGAAGGAAGCTTTGATTGCCTCCGTGTTCGTAGCTAAATATGGTGGTATCATCGTCCTTTCCGACTTTCAAGGGGAAAGCCTGTTCCCCCTGCTGGTGGAGAGGATGAACATATATACCGACCCCCAGCGACCGCTGGCCACTACCGAGGGCATCTACGAAATCGGTGGTCCTGATGAAAACTCTCCGGTGCTTCTTACCTCCAACTTTTCGCTTACCTACTTCATTGTCTCCGGCGAGATAGAAGGCAGCAAAGTTCCCTCCTACCTTCTGGTGAAAGATACCGAGGGGCTTTCAGTGATGACAGCCTGGGCAGCAGGTAAATTTGTTGCCGATGTCATCGCCCCCTTTGTTAAGAAATCCGGCATCGGGGACAAGGTTAAGCACCGCAAACTGGTGATTCCGGGTTATGCTGCTGCTGAAAGCGGTGGTCTGGAAGAGGAGTTACCCGACTGGGAGGTACAGGTTGGTCCCAGGGAAGGGGCCCATATCCCGGCTTATCTCAAGTCATGGAAACCATAAGGAGAAAAAAATGATCCTAATTGGCGAAAGCATAAATATAATGTCGCAGACTCTGGGTCCGGCGATGAAGGAAAGAGACCCCAAGCCTATTCAGGAAATGGCGAAGGCTGAAACCGAGGCCGGAGTGGACTACCTTGACCTTAATATCGGCCCTGCTCGTAAGAGAGGGGATGAGTTGATGGAGTGGGTGGTTAAGACAGTGCAGGAAGTTACTGATTTGCCGCTGGCTCTGGATACGACTAACCCGGTGGCTATGGAAGCCGGGTTAAAGGTGTGCCGGAGTAAGGCATTGATTAATTCTATCTCCCCGGCGAGGTTTGATGAAGAACTACCTATGGTTAATAAATACAACGCTGACATGATAGGGCTTCTATGGGGGTTGGATGGGATGCCCAGGGATTCTGCCGAAAGGGGAGTTATCGCCGTTGACCTTATTTATAAAGCCAATGAGATGGGTATTGCCAGTGAGAATATCTGGATTGACCCTATAGCCAGCCCGGTATCAGTGGAGATAAATCAGGTAAAAGCCTGCGTGGAATTTATGACCATGCTGGCAGACATTGCCCCCGGTTGTAAATCTACCGTGGGTCTGTCCAATATCTCCAACGGTGCCCCCGCCCACCTCAGGCCCCAGCTTAACCGGACATATATGATAATGCTGATGAGGTACGGACTCCATTCCGCCATAGTTGATGCCTTTGATGCTGATTTGATAAAAATAGCCCGGGGCGAGAAACCTGAAATCGTTGACCTGGTTCACAGGGTAATGGATGGTGAGAGACCTGACCTCTCCTCGTTAAGTAAGGAAGAGGTGGACTACGCGAAGACGGTCAGGGTTCTTGTCGGTGAATCGCTCTATTCCGATTCCTGGCTTGATATATAGCCGCCGTTATAGGTATGGAAAAAGGACGTTTACCATTACCGGACCAGCGCAATTATGAGTATGCTTATGAGCTTGCTTATAAACTTGCCCGTGAGAAGCTGGCTGAGGTTGGTGATATTGAGCAGCTGTGCCGCAACAGCGATGCCCGGTATCAGATAATAGATTCCAAAAAGACTATCATAGTCAAATATCTAAACCAGTCGTATCGTGTTACTCTTCCCGATGTTGAAGTTTCATTAGCGGATAGTGAAGATGAGGTTCCGCTAAGAGAGAAACTTTTGATACTCCACTATTTAATCTCGGCAAAAGGTGCCCCCGCTACCAACGAGCTAATCACTTACAAGGAGCTGCCGGAGGGTATTGTCTACTTCCCGACTTTCTCCAAGAGGGCGATAAAACCTATCGTTGACCGCTTTGGAGACGAGCCTCACCGATTGCTGGATATCGCCGGGGTGCTGGGCGGTCGTAAAGCAGAGTATGGGGATGTGGCGGTAACCATCAACGCTTTTAGCCGTGTGCCGATAACGCTGGTCCTGTGGCAGGGCGACAGCGAGTTTCCTGCCTCAGGGAGCATAATGTTTGACAGCACCATCACTGACTACCTTTTCACTGAAGACATAACCGTGCTCTGTGAAACTATTGCCTGGAAGCTGGTTAGACTGTTAAAGAGCGCCAGCAAATAGCTTTTAAGCCATGGCAGAATTACAAAAAGCCGAGATACAAAGAGTAACAGGTCATAGCCGGAAGACTGCCTCTGATGTGGTCATCACCGAGGGCGAGGTTCTGCTCAGGCTTAACGGCAGGGACTACAGGGCATTTTACTGCCTGCCCGCCCGTCTGGAGGAGATGGCAAGGGGGCATCTGGTTGCGGAGGGGATATGCCGCCCGCCTGACATAAGAGACATAGAGGTCAGGACGGATGGGAAGAAGTTTGTGGTTGAAGCCGCAGTTCGGCGCCGCCGGGCCGGGATGCGTGAAATTAAGTCAGGGGCGAGGACAAGCGCTGCCGATATCTGGAGTATGGTGGAGAGGCTCAATGAGCACGGCACTCTGTTTAAGAAGACGGGTGCCACTCACGTGGTGGGGGTATTTGATGGGGACAGCGCCGTCTTTGCTGAGGATATAAGCCGACACTGTGCCATAGATAAGACTATTGGCCTTGCTCTTCAAAATGGGGTAGACTTGGCCATGTGCGCGCTGATAACCTCCTGCCGTCAAACAGAGTCGACTATCCGAAAGGCGGTTCATAGCCGGATACCCGTGGTTATATCCGTCGCCGCCGTTACCAGTCTGGCTATGGAAATCGCAGGAGAATTTGGCATAACCCTTATCGGGTTTGCCAGAAATCACGGTTTTAATATCTATTCACACCAGGAGAGGGTTATAGAGAACGGGTAATCAAGATACCGGGTTGACAGCAATTATCCTTGCCGGTGGTGAAAACCTGCGCTTGGGTAGGAATAAAGCTCTGGAGGCAATCAACGGCAAAAGCCTTATAGAGCGGGTTATTGAACGGGTCAAGCAGGTAAGCGACCGGACGCTGATAGTAACCTCACCGGGGCAGTCTATTTTCCCGACTACCTATGAGGCGAAAGTAGTGGCGGACGTTTACCCCGGGAAAGGTCCGCTGGGTGGGATATACACCGGCTTGCTGAATTCAGAATCTTCGCGTAGTCTTGTGGTTGCCTGTGATATGCCTTTCCTTAACGTAGAGCTGCTGCGTTACATGATTAAGCTAGCCCAGGGCTTTGATGCGGTTGTGCCTCGGGTGGAGGAGGGAAAGGTGGAGCCGCTTCACGCCATTTACTCCAGAAACTGCCTGGATAGCATGAAAGGGCTCCTGGACCAGAGTCACCTTAAAGTCAGCCGTATTTTCAATACAGTGCGTGTCAGATATGTTGAGCGGGTGGACTGCCGGCGGTTTGACCCTCAACTCCTGTCCTTCTTTAACGTAAACCGCTCGTCAGACCTGGAGCGTGCCCTCGGCCTTGCTGTAGAAGAAGGTTTATAGGGGGCATCTTACTTCTTGCCGTTGGCAGGGCTTATCCGTACCGCACATACCTTGAGCTCGGGTATTTTAGATACCGGGTCAAGGGCCGGGCTGGTAAGCACATTGGTCGGGCTTTCGGCAAAGTGGAAGTCCATTGCGACTACCCCCACCGGCGAAACGTTGGTTACTTTTGCTGTAGCCAGCACTTCTCCGCGCCGGGAAGCAACCTTTATCATGTCGCCATCGGCGATGCCCAAAGTTGAGGCATCCTGCGGGTTTATCTCCACCAGCTCTTTGCCTTTCAGTGTGTTGAGTCCGTTTACCCTTCGGGTCATGGTACCAGTGTGGAAGTGATACAGACTGCGCTCGGTAGTCAGCACTAGGGGGTAATTCTTATCCGGGAGTTCCATAGGTGGCTTATACTCTAACGGTATAAAATGTCCCTTGCCCCGGGTGAATATTCCAACATGCAGTACGGACGTCCCCGGATGGTCCATGGTAGGGCAGGGCCACTGTAAGCCACCACTCTCCAGGCGCTCATAGGATATGCCTCCGTAGGCAGGAGTAAGGCTGGCAATCTCATCCATAATCTGGGAGGGATGAGTGAAATCAAAACCCCGGCTCTGCATCCTCTGTGCAATCTGGCAGGTAATCCACCAGTCAGGCCTGGAGTCGCCGATGGGCTCTATTGCTTTTCTTACCCGCTGCACCCGTCGCTCGGTATTGGTAAAGGTGCCATCCTTCTCGGCAAAGCTTGTCGCCGGCAACACAACGTCAGCCAGCTGAGCCGTCTCAGATAGGAAAATATCCTGGACCACCAGAAACTCAAGTCTCCTGAGCGACTCCTGGGCATGTAAAGCCCAGGGCTCACTCAACGCGGGGTTCTCGCCGACAAGGTAAATCGCCTTTATCTGCTTCTGGTGGGCGGCATCAAGCATTTCGGTAAGAGTTAATCCCGGAGACGGACTCAGGCTGCATTCCCAGGCATTCTCAAACTTTTCCTGGATTGCCGGGTTGGATACTGCCTGATAACCGGGATATACATTGGGCAGGGCACCGAGGTCACAGGCTCCCTGCACGTTGTTCTGGCCCCGGAGCGGATTTACCCCGGTTGACGGCTTGCCCATGTTTCCGGTGAGCATCGCCAAATTGGCGGTAGCTATTACATTATCAGTGCCGTGAGAGTGCTGGGTAATGCCCATAGCGTATAGAATGGTTGATGGTCTGTTGGTAGCATATATCCTGGCTGCCTCAGCTAACTTCTCTCGGGGCACCCCGGTAATCTGCTCGACAAAGTCCATGTTAAACTTGTTGAGCGACTTATTGAAATCGTCAAAATTCTCACAGCGCTCGGCAATAAAGGAGGAGTCGAGCAACCCCTCATCTACTATGACCCTCATCATACCCATAAGCAGGGCAACATCGCTGCCCGGTTTATGCTGTAGCCATAGAGAGGCATCTGAAACGAGTTCAATCTCGCGGGGGTTAGCCACAATGAGCTTTGCCCCTTTACGCACGGCCTTCTTTATCTCCAGGGCGATTACGGGATGGGCTGCCGTGGTGTTGGTGCCGATGGCTAAAATGCAGGAGGCGTTGGCAACTTCACCGATGGAGTTAGTCATCGCCCCGCTGCCAAAACTCTGGACGAGACCGGCTACAGTGGGAGCGTGGCACAACCGGGCACAGTGGTCGACATTGTTGGTGCCCAGCACCGCCCGGGCGAGCTTTTGAATAACGTAGTTGTCCTCGTTAGTGCACTTGGCTGAGGAGATTACCGCTGTCTCATTCTCTGTATAGTTGGCTAGATTGCTGGCAACCAGGTCGAGAGCCTCCTCCCAGCTTGCCTCCCTGAATTTACCCTCTCCCTTTTTCCCCACCCGGATGAGTGGTTTGGTGAGCCTCTCCGGGCTGTGAACATATTCAAAGCCAAACTTTCCCTTGACGCAGAGTCGCCCCTGATTTACCGGGCTGTTGGGTGGTGAGGTAACCCTGACGATGCGGTTATTCTTGATGTTGAGCTCAATGTTGCAGCCGACGCCGCAGAAAGGGCAGGTGGTGAGCACTTTTTTAAGCTCCCATTCGCGCCCCTGGAATCTCCTTGTCTTCTCGGTGAGGGCGCCGGTAGGGCAGACGGCCACGCACTGGCCGCAGGAGATGCAGGTGCTGTCAAGCAGGGACCTGTCAAACGGGGCAGACACCTTGGTATCAAATCCGCGGTGGGCGAGGTTGATAGCCTCGGCGAACTGGACTTCATTGCAGGCGGTAACACACCTCTCGCAGAGAATACACTTGTTGTAGTCCCTGACGAAGAAGGGGTGGGTCTCATCCAGGGGATAAGCGTGTTGCTCACCCTGAAATCTGGTAGTGGGGACACCCAGTTCATAGGCGTATTTCTCTAGGTCGCAGGCACCGCTCCTTTCGCAGGTCATGCAATCATAGGGGTGGTCGGAGAGGAGGAGCTCCAGTACCAGCCTTCTGGCCTTGGTAACTCTCTCCGTGTTGGTTCTAACCACCATGTTATTGGCTGCGGGGTAGGAGCAGGATGCCACCAGGTTTCTGGCCCCCTCAACCTCAACCACGCAGAGACGGCAAGCGCTGGTTGGCGGTAAGTCCTCCCGATAACACAGGTGGGGGATTTCAATTCCAATGCTCTTGGCCGCTTCAAGGATGGTTGCCCCTTCCCTGATTTTGACCTCTTGGCTATTTATGCTTAAGGTAACCTCATTCACTTGCTTTACTCCGCTTACGTATTACTTCCGTTCCTGGAGGGACGGGCGCCGGCACCGGCACGCCGGAGAGTTTGGTAACAGCCCCGAAGCGCTCCGGGCAGACCTCTAGGCAGTTTCCGCATTTACTGCACTTAGTCTGGTCTATGACATGAATGACGCCCTTCCCACCGGTAATAGCATCCACCGGGCACTCTCTGGCGCAAATCATGCAGGCTTGACACTTCTCCGGTTCGATATAGTAGGAGATGAGTGCCTTACAGGTACCGGCAGGACACCGGTGGTTTTTGATATGCTCCTCGTATTCGTCGCGAAAATATTTTATGGTGGTCAGCACCGGGTTAGGCGCGGTCTGTCCCAGCCCGCACAGTGCTGAGTCCTTGACTCCTTCGGCTAACTCAATGAGCAGCTCTATGTCCCCTTCACTCCCCTTTCCTTCGGTGATGCGGGTTAGTATCTCCAGCATCCTCTTGGTGCCTAACCGACAGGGGGTACACTTGCCGCAGGATTCAGTTTGGGTGAAGGCTAAGAAGTATCGGGCTACATCTACCATGCAGGTAGCCTCGTCCATGACTACCATGCCTCCCGAGCCCATAATAGCTCCGATGGCCTCCAGGGAACCGTAGTCCACGGGTAAATCCAGGTATTGTTCAGGCACGCAGCCACCGGACGGGCCACCCATCTGCACTGCCTTAAACTTCCCCCCTTCCGGTACCCCGCCACCGATATTGAAGACTACCTCCTTTATCGGGATACCGATGGGGACTTCAACCAGGCCGGTATTGTTAATCTTGCCGGCTAAGGAGAATATCTTGGTTCCCTTGCCCTGCTCCGTGCCCATGCCGGCAAACCAGTCGGCCCCGTTGATGATGATGGAGGCTATATTGGCGTAGGTCTCCACATTGTTGATATTGGTGGGTTTACCCCATAAACCCGATTGGGCGGGGAATGGCGGGCGAGGCCGCGGCATGCCCCTTCTACCCTCGATGGAGGCTAGAAGGGCCGTCTCCTCACCGCATACAAATGCCCCGGCACCCTCCTTTATCTTCAACTCAAGATTGAAGCCGGAGCCCAGGATATTTTGTCCGAGAAGCCCCAGCTCTTTGGCTTGAGTCAAAGCCAGTTTCAGATGTTCTACGGCAATGGGATACTCAGCCCGCACATAGATGTAGCCTTCTCCGGCGCCCATAGCATAAGCGGCAATAAGCATACCCTCCAGCACACTATGAGGGTCTCCCTCTAATACAGCCCTGTCCATAAAAGCTCCGGGGTCGCCCTCATCGCCGTTACATACGATATACTTAGTGTCGCCGGCGGCACTTCTGACGAAGCCCCATTTCCTCCCGGTGGGGAACCCGGCTCCTCCCCGTCCCCGCAGGCCGGATTCTGTCACCTCGTTAATTATTGTCTCTGGTCCCATACTGAAGAGCGCTTTCTCCAGAGCGGAGTATCCGCCGCGGGCGATGTAGTGCGATACATTCGTCGGGTCTATTATTCCACAGTTATGGAGCACGTTTTTCTGCTGACCGCTATAGAAAGCAACATCACGTTCGCAGGTAATTCTCTGACCGGTCTGGGGTTCGAGGTAAAGTAAGCGCTCGATAACCTCGCCGTTTTCTATCGTCTGCGAAATAATATCAGGTATGTCCTCGGGAGTCAGCTGTTGGTAGAAAATACCCTGGGGGTCAATAACGATAACCGGAGCCCGTGCACAGAAGCCGTGGCAACCCGTCTCCCGAATCTCTACCTTTTTATCTAACCCCTGCTTTTTCAGTTCTTCATTGAAGGCGTCTCTGATTTGTTCGGCACCATGGGCCCGACAGCCGGTCATGCAGATTCGAACACAGGTCCTGTTGGTGTCTACTTCCGCTAACAGTTTGTTGCGGAGGTCTTGCAGTTCCTTAGCGTTTCTTAGTTTTCCCATCAGGACTCCTTCCCGGGCTGTGCATAGCTTTCGATGATAGTTTTAGCCTGCTGGGAGCTGAGTTTCCCGTAGTAGGAATGGTCGACCATCATTACCGGGGCTAAAAAGCAGGTTCCCAGACAAGCCACTGTCTCTAAGGAGAACTGGAGGTTCTCGGTAGTTTCCCCTTCGCTGATGCCCAGCGTTTCCTCCAGGACTTCCAGAATGAGGTTGCTGCCCCGTACATGGCAGGCTGTTCCTCGGCAGAGCCGTATTATATTTCTGCCACGTGGGGTTAGATAGAACTGGGCATAAAATGTCACCACCGCGTAGATACGGCTCAATGAAACTCTTAACTCTTGGCTTATGGTGGACAAGACCTCCTCAGGAAGGTAGCCATAGGCTTCCTGTGCCTCCTGTAATACGGTAATCAAAACACCTTTCTGAGACTGGTACTTCTCCAGAATCGGGTTCAGAAGTGATAAATCTGCATTGTTAGACATGGCAAACCTCTACTTAATCTAACCACTTGAAATAAAAAAGAAACCTGAGTAAGGGTTTCTTTTTGCGTGAACTCTGCGTTCTGAGGCATAGCATAATTCACGCTAATTATATAACGAAGTGAACGTCTTTTCAAGTAATGTTGCCAGGTTCGGGGTAGGACGGTAAAACCTCAGTCTGGGATGGAAAATTGACAGAAGGGGGCCATAAAATTAAAATTGCTTTGATGGTTAAAATGAGAAAATCCGCTAAACTTCCCTTAGTAATCGCCATAGTGGGAAAGTCCGGTTCCGGCAAGACCATGCTGATAAGGAAGTTGCTCGGGGAGCTCGGCGGCAGAAAATACATAGTTGCGGCGGCAAAGCGCTGCCCCCATGGTTTTGACCTGGATGTGGAGGGAAAAGATTCCTGGCAGTTCAAGGAGGCGGGGGCGAGGGGGGTGGTGGTTACATCCCCTGACCGGATTGGTATCATTAAGGAAATGGAGCCTGTTCCGGCACTAGTAAGCATTGCCAGGGACTACTTTTCCGATTTTGACATCGTGCTCGGTGAAGGATTTGGTAGGGAGAGTGAGATAGCCAAGATAGTGGTGCTCAGGGAAGGGATTAGCGATTACACCCCATCCCCGCAGGACAATATCCTGGCCTGGGTCAGTGATGTTGGGAGAAAAACAGATAAGCCAGTATTCAAACCCGATGATATATCGGCAATAGCAAACTTTATTGAGCAGCTTCTTGCTCAGGGAGGATGAAATGAAGAACTCAGTTACACTTACCGTTAATAAGAAGTCGGTTGCGTTAAATTCCTTTGTCCAGAGCGTCTTTGAGAATATCATCATGGGAGTGGTAGCTAATCTCCACAAGATGGATGAGAAGATAGAGCAGGTTGAGGTGACGGTTAAGGTGGAGGGTGGTGAGGATTAGGCGGCCGGTCTGAATGAATTCTGAATTATGAACTTGTCCGGGCCGGACTTTATTATGATAGGGGGTATCTGATGGCTAGTGACTCATCAGTCTTAATAAATGCTGACCTGCCTTTGCCGCTATTTATCCGGGGCAAGGTGCGGGACACCTACACACTGGGTGATTTACTGCTTATTGTTGCCACTGACCGTATCTCGGCCTTTGACTCGGTTTTACCCTGCGGCATTCCTGACAAGGGTTCAGTGCTCAATCAACTCTCCGCCTTCTGGTTTAAAAAGACCGAAGGTCTGGTTCCTAACCACTTGGTAGAGGCGGTTGATGATGTCAGTCGTCTTGACTCCTACCTTCCCACCGGGAGCCGCTTCGCTTATCCCTCTTACCTCGCCGGACGGTCTATGATTGTTAAGAAGGTGCAGCGTCTTCCCATTGAGTGCGTGGTGCGTGGCTACCTCTCCGGCTCAGCCTGGGCGGAATATAAACAACACGGCACTGTTTTCGGTCTCCCTGCAGCTGAAGGTTTGCGGGAGAGCCAGGAATTGCCCCGCCCCCTGTTTACCCCGACTACCAAGGCAGAAACCGGACACGACCTGCCGCTGTCTGTGGATGAGATTAAGAAACTGGTTGGTGAGACTCTGGCTGAGGAGATAGAAGAGAGGAGTATAGCCGTATATGGCTATGCCCGCGAGTATGCCAGAGCCAGGGGTTTTATAATTGCCGACACCAAGATGGAGTTCGGGCTGGATGATGGTAAACTCATTCTTATTGACGAGCTGCTGACTCCGGACTCGTCTCGTTTCTGGGACGTGGAGCTGTATAAGATTGGGCAGCCTCAAGATAGCTACGATAAGCAACCGGTTCGCGACTGGCTTGAAAATTCGGGATGGGATAAGGAGCCGCCAGCCCCCATGCTGCCCCCGGAGGTTATTGAGGCTACCACCAGGAGGTACCGGGAGGCTTACGAGAGGCTGGCGGATAGAAAACTGGGATAGAATTTAGAGTCACCGGCGGGGGACTACCAATCGTATTTTAAACCCTGCGCCATGAGTATTTTATCGCCCCGTTGAGACAATTATCAACACAGGAGCCGCACAGGATACATTCCGTATTATCCATAGCCCTCTGGCTAACCCGCGCTAGGCGGATAAAAAGCCTCCGTCAACGGGTACTAATGCTCCGTGGACATAGCTGGACAAATCGCTGGCAAGAACCAGGGCGATACGTGCCACTTCGTCGGGCTGCCCGCCTCTGTTTAAAGGCAACCTCGCTTTGAATTCCAGTCCGGTTTTCAGGAGGCTTAGCTTAAACTGGGAGATTTGCTTGGCAACTGCCTTGGTCCCGGGGGTAACTATTCCGCCGGGTATAATTACGTTTACTCTAAAGCCGTGTTTACCATACTCTTTAGCCAGAGTCCTGGTCAGGGCAATAACCCCCGCTTTACTGATGTTATAGTGAACCAGGTCTTCGGCAAAAGGCAGGATGGCTTCAATGGAGTCGATATTTATAATCACCCCGCCCTTTCTTAATCTTTTTCTTATCATGTGCTGGCACATCAGGAGGGCTGATTTTAAATTAATCTCCATCACCTTGTTATAAGAGGCATCATCCACCTTGAGAAAATTCTGAAAAGGGTATATTCCGGCATTGTTTACCAGTATGTCAGGCTCTTTACCGGCCAGTTCTTCCCACAGGGCATCTATTTCCTCTTTTACGGAAAGGTCTGCCGTGTGCAGATTTACTTCCGACCCCAGGTGCGAACACTCCCTTCTTACCCGCCTTAGCCCGTCCTTGTTTAAATCTACAAGCTCTAAATCGGCACCGGCTTCGGCAAATCTACAGGCTATCGCCCGGCCAATGCCAACGGCAGAACCGGTAATCAGGGCTCTTTTCCCCTTTAGAGAAACCAGTTCGGATAAAGGCTTGAATCCTTTCTTCATAGGCCTGCTCACTTAGTTTATAGATTACCAAAAGTTTGCCCGGATTACCATTACCGTTCTAATAAGTCTTTGGTGCTGGGTAGCTCACCGGCAATCCGCTCATCAATTCTGGTAGCCATATCTAAGGCTCTGCCCAGAGCTTTAAACAGCGCCTCTGCCTTGTGATGGTCGTTGACGCCGTAGATAACCCTGGCGTGGAGATTGAGCCTGGCTTCGAGGGCGAAGGACTCGAGGAAGTGGCGAATAAGGTCGGTAGGGAAGCCCAGCATATCATTTTCGCTGAAAGGCAGCTCTAATACGCTGTATCCCCTGCCGCTTATATCCACCATCACCGTAGCCAGAGCGTCATCCATGGGCACGGTGGCATCAGCCATCCTGATTATGCCCCGTTTCTCCCCCAGGGCTTCGCCAAAGGCTTTGCCCAGGCAGATAGCCACGT
>CAZRDI010000011.1:4878-17046 GCA_964598825.1 uncultured Dehalococcoidales bacterium | reverse complement strand
CTGAACTGGATACCATAATACCGGACAGGCCGACTCAGCCCTATGATATGTTTAAAGTGATTAACGCCATAGTTGATGATGGCTATTTCTATGAGACACTGAAGTACAACGCTAGGAGCGTGATAACCGGTTTTGCCCGCTTTAACGGGCGCTCGGTAGGCATATGGGCGAACCAGCCGATGTATGCGGCGGGGGCTATAGATATTGATGCCGCGGACAAGGGGGCCCGGTTCGCCAGGTTCTGTGATCTGTTCAACATCCCGGTGGTTACTCTTGGTGACTGCCCCGGTTACATGATAGGCTCCGAGCAGGACTGGAAGGGTATCCTGCGCCATGGTGCCAAGCTGTTGTTTGCCTGGGCTGATGCTACCGTTCCTCTGATTTCAATAATGCTGAGGAAGTCTTATGCCGGTGCTCATTACGGTATGCTGGACAAGGGCATTGGCGCTGACCTCGTCTTTGCCTGGCCTACGGCACGGGTTACCATCGTCGGTGCTGAAACCGCCGCCAGCGTTATCTTTGCCAGGGAAATAAGAGAATCGGAGAACCCGAAGGAGACGGCAGCCCAGAGGATAAAGGAATACAGTGACATTTATGAAAATCCGTACCAGGGAGCCGAACGAGGCTACATTGACGACGTAATAATGCCCAGTGATACCAGGAAGGTCATAAATAGAGCGCTGGATATTCTGGAGGAGAAAAATAAGGATAACAAGGCATTTAACGCCAGACCGTGGCGAAAGTACTCCAATATTAATCTGTGAGGTAGACTGAAATAGAAGTAATCCCTGCGATAGACCTCAGAGGCGGTAAGTGCGTTAGCCTGTATCAGGGTGACTATAACCGGGAAACGGTGTTCTCCGATGAGCCGGTAGAGGTGGCTTTGAAGTGGCAATCGTGGGGAGCACCACGACTGCATATTGTTGACCTTGATGGTGCTGCCGAGGGTAAGCTCCGTAATCAGGATATTATTGAGGAGCTGGCTAGTGTCATGTTAATTCCCATCCAAGTGGGTGGCGGCATCCGCCAGCTGGGAGTGGTGGAGCGGTTGCTTAAAGCCGGTGTAGACCGCGTTATCTTGGGCACCGCCGCTGTGGAGGACCCGGCTCTGGTTGAGGAAGCCTGTCATAGGTTCAGTGAATCGGTTATTGTGGGTGTTGATACCAGGGAGGGGTTGGTTTCTACACGTGGCTGGCAGTACGATACGAGGATAAGCGGTGTGGAGCTCGCTAAATCTATGGTGCGGTTTGGGGTGAGGCGTTTTATTCATACTGATATAAGTCGTGGTAGCACCCTTACCGAGCCTAATTTTACCGCCATCGCTGAATTGGTAGATGCCATTGAAGTGCCCCTTGTCGCTGCCGGTGGCGTTTCGTCATTGCTCCACCTCAAAATGCTAAGTAAGCTCGGTGTTGAGGGTGCTATTGTGGGTAAGGCACTTTATACCGGGGATATTGACCTGAAGCAGGCGATGGAGAGCGTTTAGCTGGAGTCCAGGTAGAACGAGCAACAGATTATGAAGGGTTCATTGCCACGTGCCATACTATTGGATTTCTATGGCACGGTGGTTGAAGAGGATGATGTTCCCATTGGTGAGATATGTGGTCGGCTTTCTGCAGCCTCTCCTTTGAAGGTAACTGCTGCTGAGATTAGTTCCTATTGGAGCCAGATATTTCGTCAGCTCTGTTCTCGGAGTTTTGGAGACGCATTTCAGCCTCAGAGGGAGTTGGCGATGTTTTCGCTGCAACAAGTTCTTCAGCACTTCAAGGTCGATTTGGATGCTGCTGTTTTGTGTCAGGTTTTGTACGAGTATTGGGCGCGCCCAGTAATTTTCCCGGAAAGCAAGGATATACTGGCGCAGTGTGAAATTCCCATGTGCCTGGTGTCCAACGTTGATAATGCGGAGTTGCAATCTGCGTTAGAGCATAATAGTCTATACTTTGATTACATAGTTACCAGTGAGGACTGCAAGGCTTATAAGCCACGGCAGGAGATGTTTATGAAGGCACTATCTCTCGTCGGCCTGTCAGAGGCAGAGGTGCTTCATGTAGGGGACTCATTTAATAGTGATGTGCGAGGGGCGAAAAATCAGGGAATGCCAGTGCTTTGGGTAAACAGGAAGGAAAAGCCAGTTCCAAGTATTGATGTCTCTGCCGACTATGTGTCCGTTGACTTGACGGGGCTATTGACAATACTAGATAGAGAAAGGGGGGGTGAGCTTGATGAATAATCTAAAGTTTAATGAAAAAGGGCTTATCCCGGCTGTAGTCCAGGATGACGATACCGGAGAGGTGCTTATGCTGGGCTACATGAATGAGGAATCGCTGCGCCGAACTCTGTCCGGTGATGATGTCTGGTTTTACAGTCGTAGCCGGCAGGAGCTATGGCACAAGGGGGAGACTTCGGGCAACTACTTAAAAGTGCGGTCGATATGGAAAGATTGCGAGGACAATAGCCTGCTGGTTAAAGCGCATCCTCTTGGTCCTACCTGCCATACCGGTAACAAGACCTGTTTCTTTCAGGAACTGACGGGGCAGGACGTATAGGCAAGTCGGGGTCAGGAGGGGGCCTGAGCTGCTTCCTCCTGGTTTTCTATCTCTATCACTCTCCTTAACGCTGACAGGGCAACCTCAAGCTGACTATCATCCGGTTCTTTTGTTGTTAAGCTCTGTAGCCACAGCCCGGGAGTCAGTGTAGCCCTGACCAGGCGATTTTTGATGTGTCTGGAGCCAAACTGGGTAACTTCGTAGCTGAGGGCGGCAATCACCGGAATGAGGATAACCCGCGATAATATCATCAGCCATAACACACGTAGGCCGATGAAGGCGAAAACGATGATGGCTATAAACATTACCGCAAATAGGAAGCTGGTGCCGCAACGCGCATGGGCTGTGCTGTATTTCCTGGCTGCCTCTACTTCCAGTGGCGCTCCATCCTCGTAGGCGTTTATCGTTTTGTGCTCGGCACCGTGGTAGGCAAATACTCTTTTGATGTCAGGCATTAGCGCTAATAACTTGAGGTAAGCAATAAAAATTGTCAGGCGGATAAGGCCATCTATCAAGCTAAACATCAGCGATGACTTTACATTAATTAGCCTGGTGAGAAAAAGGGGAGCTATAAAGAACAGGGCGACAGTCAGTACCAGGGAAATGGTTACCAGTGCCCAGACGGCTCCCCCGGAGAGCTTTTCCTCTTCCTCCCCCAGCGACACGTTGGCTGAGTAGAATAAGGTCTTCATACCCAGTACCATTGACTCAATCATGACAATGATGCCTCGTATCAGGGGGGCTTTTCTCATCCGGCTGGTGTAAACACCACCCAGCGTTTGGGTATCTGTAGCCAGCTCTCCATCAGGACGGCGTACCACAGTTACCATCGTCTTCTGCCCCCGCATCATTACCCCTTCAATGACCCCTTGACCCCCGTAGTGAAATCCCTCCGTCATAAAAAACCCTCAGTAAGGAAGCAGGAGCGGTTCCAGTAGCTCCGCTCCTGCTTCCTTAAATTATAGCCTGTTTAGTCTTTCACCTTGTAGCGTCGCTTAAACCGCTCCACGCGCCCGGCGGTATCTACCACTCGCTGTTCCCCGGTAAAAAACGGGTGGCACTTACTGCATAGCTCGACCTTTAATACTTTCTTGGTGGCACCGGTAGTAAAGGTGTTGCCGCAAGAGCAGATTACCTTGGCATCTGTGTAATACTGTGGATGAATCTTGTCCTTCATATAACTTAGCTAGCGTATACGCTAACCTTCCTCCTGTTGTTGCTGGTCGGCTCATATTTGACGATGCCATCAATAAGGGCAAACAGGGTGTAGTCCTTACCGACCCCCACATTGTTGCCGGGGTGGATGCGGGTACCCCGCTGCCGTACCAGAATAGTCCCGGCGTTTACTTGTTGCCCAGCGTATCTTTTAACTCCAAGCCGCTTGGATTGGCTATCCCGACCATAGCGGCTGGTACCGCCTGCCTTTTTATGTGCCACTCTCAGTTACCTCTTTTTTAGGCCGGCGAACCTTCTTGGCTGGCTTGTCTTGCTTAGCTTTGGGCTCAACTATCTTATCTATGACCAGTCGGGTATAAAACTGGCGATGTCCCGTCTTCTTGCGATAACGCACTTTTGGCTTATACTTAAAAACAATGGTCTTCTTGCCTTTGCCCTCTTCCTGCGAGGTGGCAACTACCTTTGCCCCGTCAATAATGGGTGTGCCTACTGTTACCCGGTCACCATTGGCGATAAGTAATACCTTGCTCAGCTCAATGGTACCACCTTCAGTCACATTAAGTCGGTCGACATCTACGGTTTGACCGGGGGTTATCTTATATTGTTTGCCGCCGGTTTCAATAATAGCGTAAATCTTTAAGCCTCCACTAGACAAAGTAATATATTACCCTTTATTGTGGGTGAGTGTCAAGTTAGGCAGGCGATGGGAGACTGCGTTTGCCGGGACTTGGACGGCTAGTCGGACTCAGAGGGAGGGTAGGGGGGCTCTAAGACCAGTCGCTCAAGCACGTCATACCAGGTATAATCTACTGTATATATGTCATTTGAACCCACGAGTTTTACATAATAGGATATGCCATCCGGCGCACTGTCACCGATTTTAATGTTTAGGGTGTTCTCGTTTTCCATGGTCAGGACTATTTCCATTGATGGTTGAGTGAAGCCGAAAACGGCCAACTGTTCCTCCGTTGCCTCTTCGGCAATTAGTCTGTTTGCTCCCGGACCGCTCAAAAGTAGCGGTATCCCGCCTCCCCAGCGGTCCATGTCTACCTTGGGGCCAGGGGGGTCATCAAAGTACCAGTATTTGTCCTCATGCTTGACGAACGATTCGCTCATGTCCTCCTTGGGGAGGCTTATTGCCATGTGCTGCAGTTCGTTCATATCAACCGACCATATGAATATCGTTGGGTCTGGTTCTGGTTCGTCGTCGGATGTAGGAGGAGGTTTGAGGACAAAGAAATACAATGCCAGGGCGGCGAGAATAACAACCAGAGTAAGGATACTCCCGATTTTCAAGTGGTCTCCTCCTGGAAATAGGCCCTTTTCGCTATCTTCTCCGCCACCAGATAACGCCCCCTGTTATGAACACTATCAGCGGAAGCAGGCCTATGCTTGAGAGCTTGATGAAAGTTTCCTCCTGCGGACCGATAATTAGCCGGCGGAAGGAAACAACCTTGCGGTCAATTGAAATTATTTCCTCTCCCATAGTCAACCAGTTTACTGAGGTGAGGAAAAGGTTACTGTTGTCGCCGTTGTAAAAATGCTGGTTTGAGGCGAAGTCAGAATCACCGATGACTATTATGGCGGTTCCCTCCTCCTCCATGCTTTCATCAGATGGGGAAGTGAAGATGAGGAAACTGATGGCTAGAGGTCCCTTTATGTCTGTCTCCTCGTCAAAATCGGGCTCCTGGTCAGTTTCGAAATCACTTTCCAACCAGCTATCCTCGCTTGTCCAGATAAGCATATACATTGCAATCGGGCTTTCCTCGCTTACCCAGATATACTGCTGCGTTTCGTCCTCCTCTGTTGTAACAAGTGTAGGTTCAAACGTAGGGTGGAGAATAATAGCGGTAGCCCCGGGGAAGTATACGGATGACAGCCCGAAGTAATTGGTGTCCCTTGAGGCGCTGGGGTTATCTTTATTAGGAGAAAGGTAAGATGTTGGGTCAATGATAGTTCCGTCTCCTATTAATACACCCCAGTAATAGAGCAGTTGCTTGATCTCTGTCGGGGCTTCCGGGTTTACCATAATAAGTGCCTGTCCGTTATTAAACAGGTAGCTTTGAATAATCTCGACCTCATTGCTGCTCAGCGAGGTTTGCGGTCCGGCAATTATCAGGGCGGCGCAGTCATCGGGTATGGCTGGGGTGGCAACAAGGTCAAGTGCCTCTACCGTGAAGAGGTTGTCACGCAGACCGTCAGCGGCGTAGAGATAGTCGGAGTAAATATCACCCTCACCGTGGCCGGTAAGAAAATACACCTTTTTCTGTATGGTGCCGGTTACCTCCAGGATGGCGCTGGTGAAGGCGTGTTCTGCGTCTACAGCGTACTCGTAATCTTCCTCGGTTCCAATTACCATAATAACGTCCTGTGGCAGCACTGACCGGTAGCCGTTTGAGGTTTCAAAGACGACTGTCGGATATGTGTATATGTCATAATTTCTTGCCTGGTCAGGATGTTGCTCGGCATCAATACTGCTTAGTTCCAGTTTGTCGGTCTGATTCTCGTACTCGATTAGCAAGCTGGAGAGGTAATTGGTAATACCGTAAGGTTCATCGGGTGTGGAGAAGATTATAACCTCCACCGGTGTTTCCATGTTGTTTAGAATCTCCTTTGTCTGGGAGGTGAGGGTAAACTGTGCCACGCCGGTGAGGTCAAAACGTTGATAGCTGCCGATGCTTATAGCGTTGACCAGAAGCACTATGCCGATGAAGACTGAAACCATTAAGGTAGTGCCGGCACTGAACCTGCCTCGTTTGCTCACCAGGGCGGTCCCAACGCGCCGGAAGTCGATAATGAAGGCTGTAACCAGGAGTATTGCTCCTAGCCCCAGGATAATCCAGGCGGCGTAGCGGATATCGGGCAGGATAAGCATGATTATCCACCCTGCAAACAGGGCGATTGCCCCAAGCGCAGCGATTAGCCCGGTAAGACTGTTTCTTGGGTTAGTCTGCATCTAGCTCCACCTGCTCGTTTCAATAGATCTTATGGCTAAAAAGAGGAATAAGGCAGCGACACTGAGATAGTAGATTATGGCTCTGGTGTCTATTATTCCACTCATAAAGTCGGGGAAGTGATAGGAGAGCGAGATGTAGCCAAGGACTTCTCCCAGCTGGCCAGAAGCGAGGTCAGCTGCCATGCCTAAGTACCACAGGGCAAAGAGAATCCCTCCGGCGACTACCGCTGCCACTATCTGATTTGAGGTCAACGATGAGGCAAACATTCCTACTGCCAGAGAAACTCCGCCTAAAAGGAAAAGCCCTAGATAGGTGGTAATAATCGGTCCCCAATCGGGGTCGCCAAAGATCCATAGCAAGATTGGATAGTAGAGGGTGAGCACCAGCATTATCACCAGTATGACCAAACTGCCCAGGAATTTGCCTAATATTACCTCGCTGTCTCTCACCGGTGCTGTGAGTAGCAATTCCCACGTGCCTAGTTTTTTCTCCTCAGCAATTAGACGCATGGTGATTACTGCGGCTAATAATAGCAACAGGATGCTGCCCATGTTTGAAAAGCCATCTATGCTGGTTTCATAATAAGTAGAACTGCTTAAAGCAAAGAAGGTGCCGGTAAGCGCTAGAAAAATGCCGGTAACTATATAGGCCATAGGTGAAGTCAGATATGACCTAAGTTCCTTGAGGGCGATAGTCGCCGTATTCTTCACCGGTTTTTCTCCTCCGTTGTTAGTTCAAGGAATATGTCCTCAAGGCTCATTTCCATAGTTTCCATGGAGAGTAGAATCCAGTTCCCCTGGACTACAGCTTCCATTATCTGGGGGCGGGGGTCCTGTTCTGGAGGACATTCAACGATGTGGCGGGAGCCATCGAGGGTCACTTTGCGAACCCCTTTTATTTGCTTGAGGCGCTGGGACACTTTTTCGGTGGGGCCTTTTACTTCCAGTCGGATGCGTCTGGAGCCTTTAATAATGGAGGAGAGGTTCTCAATACGGTCCTTGGCTACAATCCTACCTTCATGTATGATAATCACCCGCTCACAAATCATGCTTACTTCAGGGAGAATATGGCTGGAAAGGAGGATAGTGCGTTCCTTACCCAGTTCCTTAATGAGTTGCCTGGTCATAGCTACTTGCCTGGGGTCAATGCCTATTGTTGGTTCATCTAGAATCAATACTTTCGGGTCATGGATAATAGCTTGAGCTACCCCTACTCGTTGTCTGAACCCCCTTGATAGCTTGCCAATAATCACGTCAACATATTCTTCAAGGTGACATATATCTACTATTTCTTCTACTCTTGTCTTTGTCTTGTCTTTGTCCAGACCTCTGAGTTTAGCTGAAAACTCAAGGTAAGAACGAACGGTCATGTCGGTGTACAGGGGTATAGCCTCTGGTAGATAGCCGATGTGACGGCGTCCTTCCAGAGAATTATTAATCATATTGCAATCGGCTATCCATGCGTCGCCCTGGGTTGGCATTAGGAAGCCGGTGATAATACGCATGGTAGTTGTCTTTCCTGCTGCATTGGGACCGAGGAGACCTACTATTTCGCCCTTTTCTATGTTGAAGCTAATATCATCTACAGCGAGACGGTCCCCGTAATATTTAGTTAGATTTTTAACCCGTATCACTTATTCTTACCTACTCTCCCATCTTGGCGAGTTCCCCCATTATCCAGTAGTACGTTTGGTTATCAAATCCCTTACTGCTATCATAAAGGCTATGCCAGCTTATTTCGTGGAGGTCCGATTCTTCTGCGAGCCAGGAATCAAGAGCGTTGTCCATGAGTATGCCTAGGGTTTCCTCATCCACTTCGCGGGCAGCTTCTTTTTCTGAGACCATAAAGATATAGTAGATTTCGTTCTCTTCCTCTGCGCTTATCATTATGGGGCTGCTTACCTCGTCGATGGCGAGTTCAAATACTATATCATCCAGCCAGGATTCAAGGACGCCGGGGGGTACCCAGCCAAAATCAGATATCATTTCCTCGGCCTGGTGACTCAGCCATATTTCCTGGCTAATCTCAGCCAGGTCCTCTCCGTTATCATATCTTTCCCACATTGCATCCACATCATCTGTGCCCAGTACAGCGACATAAAGGTGGATATGCTCGGCTACGGTGGGTACTCTTTGAGCAAGATATTCATGAAGGAGAGCGGTTAATAATCCGGTGCGCATAAGTTCTTTGTATTCAGAGTCTGACAATCTGGTTTCATTAAGCTGCTGGCGGTACCACTCCTTGAACTCGCTATCAGAGATGGTTTCACTCTCTCCGCGGGCTGTTTCTCTCAGGGCCCCGTCAATATCCTCTGGGCTGACTTCTATGCCGTACCGTGTTGCTCCTAGTTTGATGAGCTGTTCTTCTGTAAGCATATAGAGGGTGTAAGATGCCGCATCATCGGTACCTCCGCTAGCCAGCCAGGCTCTCTTCAGGAAGTAACCTATACTGATAGTGGTGTCATCCACTGTGATTATGGTGCGGCGGTAAGGTGCTCCACTTATATATACACTGACACTTACGATAATTGCGATTATAATGATAACGACGGAGGTGAGGACAAATGCCCTCCGCCTTCTTTTTCTGTCTCCATCTACAGCTTCTGAACCTGGTCGAGCATGTTTTCCTGATATATGACCTGTTGCCTTCTTTACTAACCTGTCTTCGGTTCTTTTCTTTTTAGACATGACTTCCCTTTGTTTCACAGGGTATTTTAAGGCGATTTTTCAAATAATTCAATGAGCTATTTCTGGTTAGCTTCTCAAGAGCAGCTGGGGGAGACCATACTTATCAAACTGCAACCCTCTCTGCTTTTGGCAGGCTTTGTTGAGCAGGCATGTAACTCCTCGTTATTAATAACGTAAATAAAGCAGAAAGGTTAGCAGTGAAATACTAAAAGTTTCAAATCTGCTATAGGCTAGCCCACCCGGGGGCATGCTACCCAGTGTTCTCCGCCAATATTCCTTAATTCTGGTACGTGTTCTTTGCAAGAGTCAACTGCCAGATGGCATCTAGGGTGGAAGTTGCAGCCAGGGGGAGGGTTAACCGGGCTGGGCACATCGCCGGTTAGGAGAATACGCTCTCGTTGGCGATCAACCGCCGGGTCGGGTATGGGAACCGCTGATAGCAGCGCTTTGGTGTAAGGATGAAGCGGATTATCATAAAGCTCATCACTATCTGTAATCTCTACTATTCTACCCAGATACATCACTGCTACCCGGTCGCTTATATAACGGACTACCGAAAGGTCATGAGCAATGAAAAGGTAGGTCAGATTGAGTTCCTCTCGGAGTCTCATCAGCAGAGTAATAACCTGTGTCTGAATAGAGACGTCCAGTGCCGAAACGGGCTCGTCGCATATGATAAGGCTTGGTCTTACCGATAGGGCCCGAGCTATTCCGATACGCTGTCGTTGTCCACCGCTGAACTCGTGGGGGTAGCGTATTCTCATGCGGGGCTCAAGCTCTACCATTCTAAATAGCTCGTCAACCTGCTCCTTGAGTGCTTTTCCCTTAGCCAGGTTGTGGACGACTAATGGTTCACCGATGATATCCCCTGCCGTCATTCGGGGGTCGAGTGAGGCATAGGGGTCCTGGAATATCAACTGCATATTCCGCCGCGTTTTCCTTAGCTCTCCGCCTTTAAGTTGAGTGATGTCCTTTCCCTCGAAGAGCACTTTGCCTGATGTGGGTTTGTATAGCTGGATGATGCTACGCCCGGTGGTGGTCTTGCCGCATCCGCTTTCACCTACCAACCCCAGAGTCTCACCCTTCTTTATATGGAAGCTCAATCCATCAACTGCCTTGACGTCACCGACTTTTCTTCTGAGGACACCGGCGGTTACCGGGAAATACATGTGCAGATCTTCTACTTGGACTAGAATGTTGTCATCGCTCATTGGAAAGTCCTCACTTGTCCTTTTTCTTTCTCACGTCAGCAAAGCAGGCGCGATAGTGATCTGGTCCTACTTCTTCCAGTTCTGGTCTCTCCTCGCGGCATCTGCTGGTGACATAAGAACAGCGTGGAGCGAAGGAACAGCCCTTAGGGAGACGGGCGAGGTTAGGTGGTAGACCTGGAATAACGCTTAACTTGCGGTTTCGAGGTAAGTCTAGCCGCGGTACTGATGCCAGGAGCCCCATAGTATAGGGGTGCCTTGGCTCGCCATATATGGCGTCCGTCGGTCCTGTCTCCATGAGCTGACCAGCGTACATCACATTCACCCGGTCAACATAGCGTGCGACTATTCCCAGGTTGTGGGTTATGACAATCAGCGCTGTGCCAAATTGGGATTTCAGGTTGCCCATTATTTCTAAAAGCTGAGCCTGTACAGTAACATCAAGGGAGGTAGTGGGTTCGTCGGCTATTAGCAGTTCGGGGTTGCAACTTAATGCCATGGCTATCATTATCCGTTGCTGCATACCACCGCTAAACTGGTAAGGATAGTCCCCTACTCTCTTCTCCGCATCCGGGATGCCCACTAACTGGAGCAATGTGACGGCTTCCTTAGCTGACTCTTCCTTATTCATCCCGCGATGTAGTTCTAACGACTCGGATATCTGAGTGCGGACTGTAAGCACCGGGTTTAGGGAGGTGGTGGGCTCCTGGAAGACCATGGCTATTTGGTCACCTCTAATATGGCGCATTTCCTCCTCGCTCACCTGGAGGATGTCTTGTCCTTTAAAGAAAATCTCCCCCCCTACGATGATGCCCGGTGGGTAGGGGATGAGACGCATGATAGACATGGCGCTTACACTCTTGCCACAGGCACTCTCGCCAACAAGACCTACAGACTCGCCCTTGTTGACGTGATAAGACAAACCATCAACCGCTCTCAACTCTCCCTCATCGGTGTAGAAGTAAGTTTTCAGATTTTTGACTTCAAGGACTTTCTCTGGCATATCTAATCATTCTCCTTGCGTAGAACAAGTGCGAAAGGGCTCGCTTTCGTTTATTTTACCTTATCTTTGGATACTTTACCGCTCTGTATTCCGGCGCCCGAGCGGAATCCTATTTTAGTCCAAGTTGCCATACTATATCATTTTGTCCTCTTATTGTCAACACTTTGTGAGACTCAGGAATGTCTGTTTATGGAACAAGGACCGTTCTGGCAATCAACGGCTAATTAAGCTGAAGAATCAATAAGGCAGGGCTCAGAAAAACCTCTAACCTCAGTCAATCAACCCGGCTATTTTAGCTATTCCTCGGTGGAGGTGAGGCCGATGACAGCAATGCAGCCTAGAAGCAAGACTGCGCCCAGCGCTAACCAGAACAGGGCGGTGAACTCTGCGCCAAACGCCGGGATGATTCCTCCTGCGGCCGTTAAAATACCCACCATTGCACACACTCCACCCAGAATACCGAGAATCGAGGCAAATATTCCCATGATGACCCCCCTTCTTGTTTATTTGTTGGTCAAGCCGCACCAGACCAGATTAACTTTATTTTAGCCTATAGTTCCTATATAATCAATAAGCGGTTAAATTCGACTG
>CAZRDI010000011.1:0-4778 GCA_964598825.1 uncultured Dehalococcoidales bacterium | reverse complement strand
GGCAGTGTAAAGGAAGCGGCTATTGCCGTGATTAATAATTCGTCTGATGAAGCTGTTCGTAATGTGGCCCTGTGGATGTATGATGGCAGTGAAACCGCTTTCTTACAGGATGCTAATAGCTTGATTATGAGGACTGGTGAGCTGGTTGAGGTAATAAAGTTCCTGAAGGTAACCTTCCCCGCTATCAACAGGATAACCAGCTATGCCAGGTCCAAGACGGTGGCTAAGAAGAAACTGGACGAGCTGAAAGAGCTACACGAAGCCGGGCTTTCGCGGTTGCACATTGGGCTGGAGTCAGGGTACGACCCTCTACTTAAATATATGGATAAGGGGGTTACCGCTGCCGAACATATTAAGGGGGGTAGAAACATAGTTGAATCCGGTATATCTTTATCAGAGTATGTCGTCCTGGGTCTGGGCGGAAGGAAAATGTGGCGGGAGCATGCTACTGAGACGGCTAGGGTGCTGAACGTCATAGACCCTGATTTCATTAGAGTCAGGACATTAACCATCAATAATATAATGCCCTTATATGCCGAGGTAGAAAATGGCAATTTCATACGGATGACAGATGAGGAGATTGTGGGGGAGGAGGGGTTATTGATTGAACACTTGGAATGCCACTCAGACTTTGTAAGCGACCATATTACTGACCTGCTTCAGGAGGTTGAGGGCAAATTACCCCGGGATAAGAAAAAGATGCTGGCTTCTATAGACAGGTTCCAGGCTCTGACACCGGAGGAAAAAACTATCTTTAAAGTTGGCAGGAGGGCTGGCGTATATGGCTGCCTGGATGACCTTGGTGATTCGCGCAAGCGTCAGGTAGTTGAGCAGTTTGTGGCCAGGCTTAGTCAAGATGATGGCCAGGTGGCTGAAGAAACGATATACGCTCTAATGGAGAGGTTTATATAGCGTGATGGTTAGTCTAGAGCAAGAGGTAGGGAACTTACTTCGTCAGAAGGGACTAACGGTGGGGGTAGTTGAATCAGCTACCGGGGGACTAATATCCCACCTGATAACTAATGTGCCCGGCAGCTCAGACTATTATAAGGGGTCGGTTATTGCCTACAGCAATGAAGTTAAGATTAAAGTAATCGGGGTTAGAGAGGAAACTATTGATAAATATGGTGCTGTCAGTTATCAGGTGGCTGAAGAGATGGCGCAGGGTGGTAGGAAGATACTGGCTGCAGATATATGCTTGGCTGATACCGGTATTGCCGGGCCTGGTGGAGCTACCCCGGAAAAACCGGTGGGTCTGTTCTACATCGGGTTATCACACCAGGCTGGCACGTACAGTCGGGAACACAACTTCCAGGGTAGTCGGGAGCAGAGGAAAGGCAGCGCTGCTGAGGCAGTCCTGCACTGGTTGAAGGAATACTTGGTGGAGTCGTGAAGTATCAAGTATTTATTGACCTTTTCACTCATTTCTGTTAAGCTATTATGCCGTAATGGTTGTGCTCGAGTAGCTCAGTTGGTTAGAGCAGCTGTTTTGTAAACAGCAGGTCGTGGGTTCGAATCCCCCCTCGAGCTGGGTATTTGGCTTGGGTGGTTGTGTTGGGAGGGGTGCCGGAGTGGTTAATCGGAGCAGTCTGTAAAATTGCCGCCCGGAAGGGCTTCGCAGGTTCGAATCCTGCCCCCTCCACCATAGTTAATATCGTGGAGCTGATACTAGACACAGTGGTATAAAGAATATATAATAATAGAACAAGTGCCCACATAGCTCAGTCGGTAGAGCACTATCTTGGTAAGATAGGGGTCACCAGTTCGAATCTGGTTGTGGGCTCAGGATAAAGGGGGGTTTTTAAAATGGCTAAAAAGAAGTTTGAGCGGACTAAGCCACATTGTAATGTGGGCACTATTGGTCATGTCGACCACGGAAAAACTACGTTGACCTCGGCGATAACCAAGGTGCTATCAGCGGCGGGCGAGACAGGATTTCGTTCCTTTGATAGTATTGATAATGCGCCTGAGGAGAAGGCACGGGGACTGACCATTGCTATTGCCCATATTGAGTATGAGACGGAAAAGCGGCATTATGCTCATATAGACTGTCCGGGACATGCTGACTATATTAAGAATATGATAACCGGTGCTGCCCAGATGGACGGGGCTATACTGGTGGTGAGTGCCCCCGATGGTCCAATGCCTCAGACCCGTGAGCATCTCTTGCTAGCCCGCCAGGTGGAAGTTCCCGCTATGGTAGTTGCCCTTAATAAGGTAGATGCGATGGATGATGAGGAGCTTCTGGAACTGGTGGAGGTGGAGATGAGGGAGCTACTGACTAAATACGAGTTCCCGGGTGATGAGATACCTATAATAAGGCTGAGCGCGCTCAAGGCCGGTGAGTGTGGCTGCGGGAAGAGGGACTGTCAATGGTGCGGTCCCATCTGGCAGCTGATGGATGCTGTTGATAGCTACATTCCTATTCCGGTACGGCCTAAAGACCAGCCTTTCCTGATGTCTGTAGAGGACGTTTTTAGTATCAAAGGTAGGGGCACTGTACCGACGGGAAGAGTAGAGAGAGGAGTTATTCATCCCGGGGATGATATTGAGATTGTTGGCTTGCATCATGAACCGCGGAAGACAGTAGCTACCAGCCTGGAGATGTTTCATAAGACCCTGGATTCAGCAGAACCGGGGGATGCTGTAGGTGTCCTGCTCAGGGGTATAGACCGTGAAGAGATAGAGCGTGGCCAGGTGATAGCTGCTCCCGGCTCAATTAAACCGCATACTTATGCCGAGGCTGAGGTGTATGTTTTGAGCAAGGACGAGGGAGGTAGGCATACCCCCTTCTTTAACGGATATAAACCCCAATTTTATATCAGGACTACCGATATCACCGGAAGCATTGAACTACCGGAAGGGGTAGAGATGGTTATGCCCGGTGATAATGTAAACATGAAGATAAAACTTATCTATCCTGTGGCTTTGGAGAAAGGCTTGCGTTTTGCTATTCGTGAAGGGGGTAAAACGGTAGGCGCTGGTAGCATTAGCCGTATCATAGAGTAGATTATGGCGAGGAAAAGTGAGGCGAGGGTTATCATCCATCTTGCTTGTACCGAGTGTAAGGAGCAGACATACACCACAACTAAAAACCGAAGGAATGACTCCCAGCGGTTAGAGCTTAAGAAATACTGCCCTCGGTGTCGTGGTTACAGGCTCCACAGGGAAGCAAAATAGCATCATGTCGGGGTGTAGATGAGGTTCCTCTATGATACAGCATACAGCCAAGTGAGGCGGTTTGAGATTTAGATTTATTAGTGAGACTATAGCTGAGTTAAAGAAGGTAGTCTGGCTTACCAGGCGAGAGGTTCTTTATTTAACAGGCTTAGTGCTTATCACAGCTGTCAGTGTAGGCACTGTTCTGGGGCTGATTGACTGGGGCTTTAGTAATCTCACTAAACTTCTTTTAGGTTGATAAGAGCACCTGACTAAAAGGGATGAGTTTGACCTTCTTCAAAAATCCTTCTTTACTTAAGTGAGGTACTTGTGGGCGAGAACGGAAAAGAATGGTTTGTAATTCATACCTACTCGGGGTATGAAGAGCGGGTTAAGAAGAATTTAGAGCAACGCGTTAAGTTCATGGATTCTGAAGATGAAATCTTTCAGGTAGTTATACCTGCCCAGGAGGAGATTGAGGTTAAAGGTGGGCAGAGACATAACGTGACCAAGAAGATATTGCCTGGTTATGTGCTTGTTCAGATGAAGATGAGTGACCAGAGCTGGAGTATAGTGAGGAATACCTCCGGTGTTACCGGCTTTGTCGGTAGTGGGACGAAACCGGTTCCATTGCCAGAGGAGGAGGTTGACCGTATTTTAGGGCAGATGATGACTGAAGCACCAAAGGTTACGGTGGGTTTCAGGGAGGGGCAGAGTGTAAGGGTGACTGATGGTCCTTTTATTGATTTTGTAGGAGTAGTTGATAGTATAAGTTCAGGGAAGGGCAAGGTTAAGGTACTCCTTTCCCTTTTTGGGCGTGAAACACCTGTGGAGCTTGACTTTTTACAGGTGGAGAAGCTCTAAATTTCCCGGGATTTTCTGATTAGGAGGCATGGTGGCGAAAAAGATTAAGGCTATGATTAAGTTGCAGATTCCGGCTGGTAATGCGAATCCAGCGCCCCCGGTAGGCCCGGCTTTGGGTCAGCATGGGGTCAATATCATGGCTTTTTGTAAGGAATATAATCAGCGTACCTCCGGGCAGAGCGGGTCTATTATTCCCGTTGAAATAACTGTCTTTGATGACAGGTCATATACTTTCATTACCAAGACACCGCCGGCTACTGATTTGCTGAAGAAGGCGCTGGGTATTGAAAAAGGAGCTGGTGCTACTGGTCATGAGAAGATAGGCAAGCTGTCGCGGGAAAAGCTTCGTGAAATAGCCCAGTTTAAGGCTAAGGATTTAAGCGCTGTTGATCTTGAAAGTGCAGAGCGGATTATCGAGGGCACAGCGCGAAGTATGGGAATTGAGATAGAGTAGGAAAAATGGCAAAGCGCGGTAAAAATTATCAAGAAGCAACGAAACTGCTGGACAGGACAAAGGCTTATCCTCCTCGTGAGGCTGTTGAGCTGGCTAAAAAGATGGCTCATACCAAGTTTGACGAAACCGTTGAGCTTCATCTTCGGATGGGTGTTGACCCCCGGAATGCCAATGAGCAGGTACGTGGTGTAGTTCTTTTGCCTCATGGATTGGGGAAGCAGATACGTGTTTTAGTCTTTGCCCAGGGTGAAGCCGTAAGAATTGCTGAAGCGGCCGGGGCGGATTTCGTTGGCGGCGACGA
>CAZRDI010000010.1:0-17355 GCA_964598825.1 uncultured Dehalococcoidales bacterium | reverse complement strand
TGCAGATTGACAATGCAAGTGTTCAAGAGGCTAAAGATGGGGATGTTGTGGGTATCAAGCTGAGTGATAGGGCAAGGAGAGGGGACACAGTCTACAAAGTTACCGACTGAAGCGCGACATCTTAGTATATCCCTTGACTCGCTTCCAGAGGCTGCTGAAAAAGTTCCCCACGTAGCTTTTTGCGGTGATGGTGTCTACTTTGTCACCGTGGTCTTAACCTGAGGGGGAGTGTTTTTGGCGGTTTATTTATATCTGCCCTTTCAACCTGTTTGCCTCAGGTTAATGCTTTACCGGTTCTAGGAGAAGGATAGAGTGGAAAATCATCATGTCATTGAAGTCGAGCGCCTGGTCAAAAAGTTCGGCAGGGTTACGGCGGTTAATGATGTAAGTTTCTGGGTGGGGAGGGGGGAGGTCTTCGGTTTCCTCGGCCCTAACGGGGCAGGCAAAACGACTACTATCAATGTGCTGTGTACTCTTCTCACGCCGACCTCAGGGAAGGCAATAGTTAACGGCTTTGATACCACCCGGCAAAAAGACCAGGTACGCCAATCTATCGGGCTTGTCTTTCAGGACCCCAGCCTTGATGACAGGCTGACAGCGCTTCAGAATCTGAATTTTCATGCTTCAATTTACAACGTTCCTGCAGATGTGAGAAAGAAACGGATGGAAGAATTGCTCAAGATGGTTGAGCTCTGGGAACGACGCAACCACGAGGTCAGGACCTTCTCAGGGGGCATGAAGCGCCGTCTGGAGCTGGCGAGGGGACTGCTTCATTATCCCAAGATTCTCTTTCTTGATGAACCTACCCTTGGACTAGACCCGCAGACCCGTAATTCACTCTGGGAGTATATCCTTGACCGGCGTAAGCAGGAGGGGATGACTATTTTCCTGACGACTCACTATATGGATGAGGCGGCTTATGCCGACCGCATTGCCGTTATTGACTATGGTAAGATTATCGCTCTGGACAGCCCGGAGGCTCTCAAAGGAAGTGTCGGTAAGGACATTATTAACTTGAAGACGGACGATGACGAGAAGGCAGCCGGGGAAATTAAGACGACCTATCATGTTGATGTCAAGCGTGACGCCAGTGGGATTACCTTTGAGGTGGCTAATGGCGCCGAGTTTATTCCGGGGTTTGTAAATAATTTCAAGACCAACATCCTCAGTATTAACCTCCACCGCCCGACCCTGGATGATGTTTTTCTCAAGCTGACAGGGCGACAAATCCGTGATGGAGAGTCAGGCGGCACGGACATAATGAAGGACCAAATGCGAGCCATGGGACGCTCCAGGATGCGCCACTAGATATGAAAGTGCTAAGAGCCGTTTATATTATCTGGTACCGGGACATACTCAGGTTCTGGCGCGAGAAAATCCGCCTTATCGGAGCCTTTGGCATGCCTCTTCTTTTCTTGGTAGTTTTCGGCTCCGGATTGAGCCGGAGCATGGGAATGCTTGCCCCCGGGGTGGACTTCACCAAGTTTATGTTTCCCGGCATCGTGAGTATGGTTGTCATTATGCAATCTCTTATGTCGGGGATGTCAGTGGTCTGGGATAGGGAGTTCGGCTTCCTCAAGGAGGTTCTGGTAGCGCCGGTGAGCCGCACTGCGGTAGCTGTGGGTAAAATAATCGGTGGCTCAACCATCGGCACGGTTCAGGGTATACTGATTCTTATTTTTGCCCCTCTGGCCGGGGTAAGCCTGTCTCCGCTTCTGATATTGAAACTGATACCCGTGCTGTTCATCACGGGTTGCGCTGTTGCCGGAGTCGGAGTCCTCATTGCCACCCGGTTGAAGTCCATGGAAGCTTTCCAGATGGTGATGAATATGCTGATGCTCCCCATGATTTTTCTCTCCGGAGTGTTCTTTCCGCTGGGCGACCTGCCTACCTGGATGGCGGTTCTGGTCAAGGTGAACCCGGTTACTTATGCCGTCGCTTCCATACGGGAGCTGATGCTGCCGGGTATGCCTCCGGGTAGCTTCGGCGCCAGCCTCTTTGGCCATACTATGTCTGTTGGTGAGGACATAGCCGTGGTTGCGGTGTTTGGGCTGATAATGGTCGTTCTGGCTATGTGGTCTTTCCAGAAGCAGGAGTGATAGCTAGCCTATGCTCTTGAGCAGGTTAGCCGTTTCAATGGCGCTCATCGCGGCATCAAAACCCTTATTGCCCATCTTGGTTCCCGCCCGCTCAATGGCTTGCTCCAGGGTATCAGCGGTGATTATGCCGTAGGTAACCGGTAGTCCGCTGTCCAGGCTCACCTTGGCAATGCCCTTGGTAACTTCGGCGGCGACGTATTCAAAGTGAGGTGTTCCACCACGGACCACAGCACCGAGGCAGATAATAGCATCATACTGCTTAGCCTCAGCCAGCTTCTTGGCTACCAGTGGAATTTCAAATGAGCCAGGCACCCAGGTAATCTCTATGTCACCCTGGTTAACACCATGGCGAAGTAGAGCGTCCTGTGCTCCCTCAAGTAGTTTTCCGGTAATAAATTCGTTAAAACGAGAAACAATAACCCCAAACTTCAACCCTTTCCCCAGTAGCGTGCCTTCAAAATGCTTGTCCATTGCTTTCTCCTTATTATGAGATTGTCTGAATTATAGCCTGCTTAATTTTCAGGGGTATCCGGTACCTCTAAAAGATGCCCCAGCTTTTTTCTTTTTGTCTGTAGATAACGGAGGTTGTGCGGGTTGGGAGGGATAACAATAGGCACCTGCTCCACTACCTTCAAGCCGTAACCCTCAAAACCTTTTATCTTCTTCGGATTATTGGTTAGGAACCTGATTTCATGTAAGCCCAGGTCAACCAGAATCTGGGCACCGATGCCGTAGTCCCGCAGGTCAGCAGGAAAACCAAGAGATAGATTAGCCTCTACCGTATCCATCCCCTTGTCTTGGAGAGCGTAGGCGCGAATCTTATTATGGAAGCCGATACCTCGCCCTTCCTGCCTCATGTACAGCACAACGCCGCGCCCTTCCTCGGCAATCCTCTGCATGGCTAGCTGCAACTGCTCACCGCAGTCGCAGCGGAGGCTGCCGAACACGTCTCCGGTGAGGCACTCGCTGTGGACTCTAACCAGCACCGGCTCCTCGGTAGTTATATCCCCCATCACCAGAGCCACGTGCTCATCGGGGTCAATATCACTCCGATAAGCAACGGCGGTAAAGTCGCCGTATTTTGTCGGTAAGCTGGTCTCGGCTACCCGGTGCACCAGCTTCTCATGGCGGCGGCGGTGGGCAATAAGGTCGGCTACGCTCACAATCTTAAGGTTGTGCTTTTCTGCCATCGCCTCAAGCTGGGGCAGTCGCGCCATGGTACCATCCTCATTCATTATCTCACAGATAACCCCTGACGGATAAAGGCCAGCCAGCCTGGCAATGTCAACTGCCGCCTCGGTTTGCCCTGCCCGCACCAGAACGCCGCCATCCCTGGCGCGCAGGGGGAACATATGCCCGGGCATGAGCAGGTCATCCGGCTTGGTCTTCGGGTCAATGATAGTCTTGACCGTCTGTGCCCTGTCTGCGGCTGAGATACCGGTGCTTGTCCCGTGTTTAGCCTCAACAGATATGGTAAAGGCGGTGGTGAACTTTGAGGTATTCTCTCTTACCATCATGGGTATCTGCAGTTCGTCCAGCCGCTCGCCAGTAACGGGCATACAAATCAGTCCCCGGCCGTGCTTTGCCATAAAGTTAATCGCTTCAGGAGTAATCTTCTCGGCAGCCATAGCTAGGTCGCCTTCGTTCTCCCTGTCCTCGTCGTCAACTATGATGATAAACTTGCCTGCCTTTATATCCTCAATAGCTTCAGGAATTGATGATAGTCCCATACCTACTCCCTAAGTTAAAAAATATTATGATAGATTAACCTACTAAAAAACCATGCTCCTGTAAAAAGTCCGCTGTTATGCCCGGATTACGAGTCTGGCTGAGTTGCTCTACGTATTTAGCGATGATGTCCACCTCCAGATTGACTATATCGCCTATCTGCCTGTTGCCCAGAGTAGAGTGCTCACGGGTGTAGCTGACGATAGAGACCTGAAATGAGCTGGCATCCTTATTTACAATAGTCAGACTAGCCCCATCAACAGCAATGAAACCCTTCTCCACCACATAGCACATCACTTCATAGGGGGCTTCAAATCTGATGAGTACCGCTTCACCATCCCGTATAACAGAGGTCACTTTTCCGGTGGCGTCCACGTGCCCTTGGACCAGATGCCCTCCCAGGCGCTCCCCGAGAGCCAGAGGCCGTTCCAGGTTAACTCCGTCCCCGGCAGAGAGCTGTCCGAGGTTCGTCCGCTCTGATGTCTCAGGCATTATATCAACTGAAAATGAGCTGGCAGTGAAGTCGGTTACGGTCAGGCACGCCCCGTTAACAGCAATACTGCTGCCAGGCTCCATTCCCTGGAGGACGCGGCTGGCAGCGATAACAAGACTGCCGCCTCTCGCCGAAGTAACTCTACCTACCTCTTCTATAATCCCGGTAAACATCCCTACTCCTTAACGTATCCGCTAACCATTAAGTCGTCGCCAAATCTTTCCATACTGATGCGTTCCAGCTTAATTGAGTCTATCACCTTATCAACTCCATTACCACCGACGGCTGTTTTTGCTTTTTCCCCGCCGATGATGACAGGAGCAATAAAAGCAATTACTTTATCTACAAGCCGGTGGTCGAACAGAGAGCCGAGAAGAGTTCCACCGCCCTCCACCAGGACACTGGTAATTTTCCTCTCACCTAATACTTTTAATAACCTTTCCAGGTCTACCAGTGATTCCTTTGAAGGTAACTCCAGTAACTCAGCGCCAGCCCGAGCAAACGCCTTTTTCTTCTCTGACCCGGCACCTTTACCCAGTGCTAGGAGCGCTTTACCCGGCTCACTGAATACCTGGGCTGTTGCCGGTGTGCGTCCCTTACTATCGACGATTACCCTGAGCGGCTGTTTCTTCGCTTCGCCTCCCTTATCACCACACCGGCATGTAAGGTGAGGGTCATCAGCTAGAATGGTATTTACTCCAGCCATAATAGCATCAGCAGTATATCGCAGATAATGAACAAGCTTCCTCGCTTCGCTACCGCTTATCCACTTGGAATCACCGCTTTTGGTAGCAATCTTACCGTCTATGCTCATGGCAAATTTTGCGGTAACAAAGGGCATGCCGGTCATAACAAATTTAGTATATGCCTCATTAATTTCTCTAGCCTTCTCCTCCTGCTCACCAATGTATACCTTAATGTCTGCCTTCTCCAGTTCATCTTTGCCTTGCCCTGAGACCAGGGGATTGGGGTCAAGCATAGCCACATGAACCTCGGTAATGCCGGCATCAATGATTGCCTGGCTACAGGGTGGAGTCCGACCGTAATAGCAGCACGGCTCTAGAGTAACATACATCACGCCGCCGCGGCTTTCTTCACCTGCCTGCTTTAAGGCCAATGCCTCGGCATGGAGGGAGCCGGGTGGTTGTGTGTAGCCCTGTCCAATGACTACGTCATTCTTGACCACCACCGCTCCTACCGCTGGGTTGGGGCTGACCTGCCCCAGAGCAAGTTTAGCCAGGGAAAGTGCCTGTTCCATATAGTCCATACTGCTGTAATTCTAGCATCTACGTCTCAAAAAATGCAACAACGGTGGTGTCTATCAGCTAATCAGCGTGCACGCTAGAATAATAAGAATTGATGGGGTATAATTGGCATTGAATCTGGAAAGGAATAGTCGTTGAATGAAAACCCTTCTCCGTGATGTTCTGGTAATATTCATATCGGCTGTGGTAATCATTCTCTTACTGCAGGCTACGATCCAGACATCTCCCGTTATAGGTTCTTGTATGGAGGACAGCCTCCAGAGGGAGGGGCAGCGACTGCTAATAAGTAAGCTGGCGTATCGGCTGCATGAGCCTGGACGAGGTGATGTCATTGTATTTTATCCCCCGCATAAACCCGATGGTGCAATTCCTTATATTAAGCGTATCATTGGTTTACCCGGCGATACTGTAGAGATAAGAGGAGGGGTGGTATATGTTAACGGTTCGCCACTGGATGAACCTTACGTTAAAAGTCCTCCCCCCTATACCATGGCTGAGCTCAAAGTTCCGGAGAACGAGTACTTTGTCCTTGGCGACAACCGGCCTGTTGCCGACGATTCCCATAACGGATGGACGGTAGAAAGGGAAGCCATAGTTGGCAAAGCCTGGCTATCAATCTGGCCCCCGAGCACCTGGGGACTGGCTCCCAATTACTCTTTTTCGGAATAGTCGTTTACTATGAAGACGAGGAGAAATGAGGTAAGGAATGATGAATAACGCAGTTGAGGAAATCTTTCAAAAATCGGGGGCTATACTTAAGGGGCATTTCCTGCTTACTTCCGGGCGTCACTCTCCCGTCTACTGGGAGAAGTTCCGGGTTTTACAGCGTCCCGCTTATATTGAGCCGCTTTGCCGCATGATTGCCGGGCATTTCCGCGATGAAGGAGTCCAGATTGTGGCCGGGCCGACTACCGGCGGTATCCTTCTGGCTTTTGAGGTGGCCAGGCAGATGGGATTGCGGGCCGCCTATGCCGAGAGGGGAGCTGATGGGGGGAGGGCTTTCCGGCGGGGTGCCAGAATTGGGCCCGGGGAGAGGGTTCTCGTCGTTGACGATATCATGACCAAGGGCGGCTCGATACGGGATGTTATAGCGGCGGTAACAAAAGACGGTGGCCAGGTAATAGGCGTGGGCGTGCTGGTTGACCGCTCTGACAAGGCTATAGATTTCGGTGCTCCTTTGTTTAGCTGTCACCGTGCTACACCCCCGCCTACCTACACGCCCCAGGACTGTCCTCTGTGCGCGGCGCAAATCCCGCTGGTCAAGCCTGGTGGCGGCTCGGCGAAGCCATAATCTGGCGATAAAGACACGCCGTCTTATAGGCGGGAAATCGTTGCCAGCTAATTGTTGTGATTTTTGACTGGTTGTTGCTATAATATTTTAGTATTGGGAGTAATATATGGTAGGGGCACGGCGAAAAGCAAGAAGGCTAGCTCTCCAGGCATTATACGAGGTCGATGCCGCGGGACATGAGGTGGAAGGGGTGGTAGACCGTCTTCTGGCTAAGGAAAGGCTAACCGATGAAAATGCTGGCTTCATCCGTGAACTGGTAAGCGGTATTACCCGGAATAAGGATAAGCTTGACCTTCATATTCAAAGTTTCGCTCCTGCCTGGCCCATAGACCAGATATCGGTGGTTGATAGGAACATTCTGCGGCTTGCAATATTCGAAATTTTACTGGATAATAAAGTATCGGTTAAGGTAGCTATTAATGAGGCGGTTGAACTAGCCAAGGCATTTGGCAGTGAGAATTCGTCAAGGTTTGTTAACGGAGTTTTGGGCTCAGTTAGCGCTCTCATCAGCAAATAAAAAATTCTTAAGGGGGTCAAAAGTGGCGACTATTTTTGAGAAGCTAAAGGGGATAATCGTAGAGCAGCTAGGTGCAGAGGAAGAAGAGGTAGTACCCTCAGCCAGTTTTGTTGATGATTTAGGTGCTGATTCCTTAGATTTGGTAGAGCTAATAATGTCTTTAGAGGAACAGTTTAGCACCACATCGCGTAAGATTGAGATATCGGATGAGGATGCTGAGAAGATAGTCACCGTTCAGGACGCTATTAATTATATCAGTGACCTCGGCGTTGCGGATGAATAGACGAGGTAATCAATACGATTAGAGCAGTATTTTTTGATTGGTTTAATACTCTAGCCCGTTTTGACCCACCCCGAGAAGAACTACACAGCCAAGCCTGCCGGCACGCTGGCATTGAATTACCACCTGATAAGTTAACCCATGGCCTGATGCTTGCTGATAGATATTGGTTTGAGGAGAATATCAAATCTAAGGTGGCGGAGAGAAGTCCCGAAGAGCAGGCTAAGATGGGCCTCCACTATGAGAACATAATACTAACTGAGGCAGGCGTCAAGGCTGACAACGAGCTACTTATAAGAGTTATGAAGAAAGCCCAACGATTATATGAAGGGACAACCTTTGCCCTTTTTAATGATGCGTTGCCCATCCTGAAAACACTAAAAGCGCAGGAGCTAATCTTAGGCTTGTTAACCAATCTGGATAGGGACATGAGCCCTATTTGCCGCGAGCTGGGTCTGGAGCCTTATCTTGACTTTGTGGTTACCTCTGGGGATGTAGGAGTGGATAAGCCTGAGCCCCCTATTTTTCTGGCGGCTCTGGAGCGGGCGGGAGTAGACGCCTCAGAAGCGGTCCATGTAGGCGACCAGTATAAAATAGATGTAGTCGGAGCCAGGAGGGTAGGCATTAATCCCATACTTATTGACCGCTATGATTTATACGCTGAGGTCAGCGACTGTCCCCGAATCCACAGTCTGACCGAATTAACTGAGCACCTCTCTTAGAGGTATGTCCCTCCTTGTATCTGCTGGTTCAGGGCCAAACAAAAGCCACCCCCAATGAGGGTGGCTTTACTCTTTCATGGAAAGATGGGTTTTTATTTAGGGTATGACGCCGTTAATGTATATTCCCTGGTTTATTAGAGCATTAGCGGCAGGGTCGGTTAGCCAGGTGCGGATTAGTCCTGGGAATAGACCGAAGAATATAATGACCACAGCCAGAATAACCATGCTGGCTATCATCGCTTTTGGAACTTCTCTTACTTCCTTGTATTTGGGTAACGCCTGTCCGGTGAAGGCTGAGAAAAATACCTTCATGAAAACAGCCAGGGTCATGATTGAGACCAGTATGCCGATTATGGCTAGGATTGGGTTGAATTGGTATATAGACTCGTAAATTAGTATCTTTGAGGCAAAGCCGTTGAAGGGGGGAATACCGGAACTGGCTAAAGCCCCGAGCAGGAACAATACTGCCGTGAATTTCATCATGTGGCCGAGACCGCCCATCTCGTTGAGGTTTCTGGTGCCGATGCGGTAGAAAATAGCTCCGGCAACCAGGAACAGGAGTCCTTCAAACAGGGCATGATTTATCATGTGGAAAATACCGCCGCTCATAGCTGCCCTTCCGTAGGCATCCAGAGCCCCGGCGTTGTTCAGGACAGCGAGGCCAACCCCCAGTCCGAGTAACATAAACCCGCTCTCGCAGATGCAGTTATAGGCTATCAGACGTTTGATGTCCGTCTGGCGGAGAGCCATGGTAACCCCTATGAACATGCTCAGTATGCCGAGGACTATTACTATCCATCCTACCGTGACCAGGTTCAGGGTAACGCCGTAGAGAGTAAAGCATGTTCTGAAGAGGGCATACATGGCTGCCTGGCTTGCCGCTAACAGCATGATAGTAATGCTTGCCGGGGCGACAGAGTACGTATCGGGGAGCCACATGTGCATGGGTACAGCCCCCAGCTTCATGGCGAAAGCTGATACCAGTATGACCAGGGCTATCTTATCCAGCATTGTGTACTGCATTGCGTTGGCGAGAGCCCCTATGTTGAGCAGGTTATATTGTGCGTAGAATATGCCGATGGCGAATAGGACCATCAAAGCCGCAATAGCAGACACAACTATGTATTTGAGTCCGCCCTCTGCGGTATCACCAAACCTGATTCTGAAAGCTGCCAGCGCTGCCCCTGAAATAGAAGCTATTTCCAGGAAGACGAACATGTTAAACATGTCGCCGGTGAGCTCCATGCCAAACATACCTGTTACCAGAAGCAGCATGAGGGTGTAAAATCTGGTCTGACCCGTTTCCTCTTTCATAAAGGAGAAAGAATAGATAGCCGCCACCAGAGAAATGAGCGCGGTTATTATGCCCATGAATATGGATACACTGTCTACCTCCAGGATTATGCGCACCGGTATCATAAGGAGCTCGGGAGTGGTTAGGTCAGGCGAAGTTGCCCCGAGTGTATAGACGCGCAGTCCGTTGACGAAGACGTCTCTTGCTAGGACGATAACCAGGAATCCGGCAAACGCCAGACTCACTATTACGAGGATGTTTCTGGCCTTTTTACTTACCATGCCTACCAGCGGGGTTAAAAAGGCTGCCAGCAGGGGTATGGCTATTATTAAGATTGGAGAGTGAGTTATTAGACTGTTCAGCTTACTATCCTTTCATTAATCTAGATTCTTCTGAATCTATGCTTCCGGTATTACGGTAAATCCTTATTACCATGGAAAGCATCAGGGCCAGGGTTGCTACGGCAATCACGATGCTGGTAAGGGTTAGAGCCTGAGGGACGGGCAATACCATCCCTGACGGCACAGCCTCTGCCGGGGTATTGGTGAAAATAGGAGCAACCCCTCCTTCCCTGTAGCCCAGGGTGATTAAGAATAGATTGACACCCGATGCCAGGATGCTAAGTCCCATTACAATTTTTATCAGGTTCTTTTGAGATAAAATCATGTATATGGCAATACTTATTAGTGCTGCTACTGCCACGAAGGGGATGTTAAACGGGATGCCGTTGGTCATTATTCCACCTCCTTCATGTTGGTGGCTAAAGCCATAGTCAGAAGGATGGCAGATAATCCAGCCAGGACTTTCAAGCCTACCCCTATGTTCATTATTGGAATTACTCCCGCCGTCCAGATATCCCCGGCGTTAGAGCCGGTGGCGACGATGTTACCAAAAATAGGTGAGCCGACAAGGAAGTTGTAGAAGAACAGGGTAGCCATGCCTCCAAAGGCTAAGCCAATGAATACCAGCGCCCCGCTGCTTTCTATGATAGAAAGATGATGTTCCTTCAAGCCCTTGTTGATGCTCTGAGAACCAAAGGAAATGATAAGCAAGCCCACACCGGAGGCAAATACGGCTCCTCCCTGGAACCCGCCTCCGGGGGTCAGGTGCCCGTGCACTATGATATACAGACCATAGAGAAGAATAAACATGATTAGGAAATTGGTCATGGTGCGTACAATTTTAGACATCATGGCTTATTCTCTGCCTTCTTCTTCCGAAATAGCGTAACCACTCCGGTTACGGCGGTAAACAAAATGGTAGCCTCACCCAGAGTATCATAACCTCTGTAATCAAAGACGACAGCGGTTACCGCGTTGTTAGCTCCGGTTTCACGCTGAGTATTTTCTATTATGTAGTCGTCCATTTCGGATGGGGGGTCGCCGAAGGGGTGAATAAGAAACGCCGTGGTCACCAGAACGGCAAAGAAGACGAGCAATGATATGGCTATGGCGACTTTTCTCAAGTTCCCTCCTACATACGTTTTGTTGCTCTTATAGCCAGGATGTATATGGCAACCGTGATGGCTGCTCCCACTCCGGCCTCGGCAATAGCTACATCGGGGGCCTGGAGCAGGTAGAACTCTATGGCTAAGAGCAAACTAAAAGCAGCCAGGGTTATAACAGCTGCGATAATGTCTTTGAATACGGCGATCAGCACCGCACATGCTACAAGCAGTACCAGTACAATTATATGTAGAATCCCTGCTTCAATCATTCCTTTTTCTTCTTCTCGAGGTCGTCTATAACTGCTTTGGCTGGTTTGACCCCGCTTCTATGCGCTGCCCGGCTCATAGCATGAGCACTTGTGGGGTTGGTCAGCAGAATGGCGATTAGGGCGATAATGGCGTGTATGGTGAGTACCGATTGCGGTGATGACCCGCCTTCTGCCACCCAGATGCCTATGGATTGCATAATTACAGCTCCAATTAAGAATATGGAGCCAAAGGTAGTGCACTTCGTCCCGGCGTGCAATCTGGTGTAAACGTCGGGGAAGCGGTGCAAGCCGACCGCGGCTAATACGTTAAAAAAGCACCCGATAACGATAAATATATAGGTAAATATATTTAATACCATTAGAATTTACCCTTTTCTAGATACTTGGCGATAAAAAGCGTGGTCACAAAGGACAACAAGGCATAGACAATAGCCACATCAATATATATTACTTCATCAAATGCGGCGCCCATGATAACCATGGAAACTATGACCAGGGTGTTTATGGTATCCAGTCCTACCAGGCGGTCTGGGTGCGTAGGGCCCAGGAATACTCTGATAAGAATTATGCCTATGCAAACTGTCAGGAATATGGCTATGGGGAGCCAGGGCATTATTCTGCCACCCTTCTTGCCCACTCAGGGAATTTGGCGCATACATACTCGTAATCCCTGGGCATCTTTTTCAGGGCTTCCTCTTTCACCGCTATCCAGTGAACATACAGGTCATTTGTTTTTTCATCAATATCCACGCTTAATGTTCCCGGAGTCAGGGTTATGGAGTTAGCCAACAGGGTTATACCCAAGTCGGTCTTTAACTTGGGTGAAATCTTCACTATGCCAGGGTTTATCTTTCCGGTTATTACCCGGTAGGCAACGTCAATATTTGCCTTTGCCATTCCCCAGAAGAATGGCCCCACTATATAAATAATGAAGAGGAACCATCTCTTTGGATTTAGCATGCGAAGGTTCCCCTTGAAAAAGAAGTTTCTAGCTATAGCTCCTACTATTATAGAAAGAACAGCCCCGAAAATGAGTTCCTCTTTACTCCAGAGAAGCAAATTACCCGAGGCTGTTGTCAAAGACAAATACAACAGAAAGACACAAATCGCAGTTGCTAAGAACGTTATCATATACACTCGTGAATTTTATATGGGCACATTATAATAAATCGGAACTATTGCTGTCAAGCTTGAAATTATACACGCAACAGTTTTTACTTGCTTGGGTAATTATAGACTCCTATTTACTGTCTGTCAACCCCGTTTTGATATTAAATTCCACGGGATTTTGGTCGGCTTTTTTGTAAGTTTTTTCAGTTTTGCGATGATTATCTGTCGGCATGCTTCTCTCCGGTGGATTCGGTGACAGACAGGACAGTTCACGGACTATTTGGAATACAGCTATTCTAGTTGGAAGACCTTACCCGGGTTCAGAATGTTGTTGGGGTCAAAAGCTTTCTTAATCCTTTTCATCAGCTCTATTTTGTCTTTGCCCAGAGCTGCAGGGAGGTAACTGCTCTTGGCAAAGCCGATACCATGTTCGCCTGATATTGTTCCTCCTAAGGATACCCCCACCTCAAAGATTCTGGTGAGGAGCTCCTTTGATTTTTTCTTGAGGTCTTCTGTTTCTTTCCCCATAAGGCACAAATGCACATTACCGTCCCCGGCATGCCCCACTACCATGACGGGTATCCCGCATTCTCCTCCCATTTTTTGCGATGTCTCGACAAACTTTGCGATGTTACTCCGCGGAACGACGACATCAGCAATGTCCAGTGTGCCGGCCCGCTGAAGAGCAAAATATATCTTCTCCCTTATTTCTATCAGATTTCTCTTAGCTCTCTCGCTGGGGGGGATGAAAACATCTATGGCACCGTTATTCATGCAGATTGGGCCGATTTCATTAGCCTGCCGATGAATCTCATCCTCGTTGTCCCCCTCCACAATTATCATTAGAAATGCCTCATGGTCATGCAAGGGCATTTCTTTGCCCACGTATTGCTCGCTCATGTTAACAATGTCCTTCTGCATGAATTCTATGCCGACGGGTAGTATCCCTCGCTTCAGTATCGCCGGGACAGAGCTTATGGCGTCATGGAGACTGTGGAATGGAATGAGCAGTATTTCCGTCTTTCCCGGAGGGGGAATCAGCTTCAGCAGGACCTTGGTAATGACTGCCAGGGTTCCTTCCGAACCGATGATTAGCTGTGTCAGGTCATAGCCGGTGGAGCATTTGACGAACTTGCCCCCCGTCTGGATTATCTCCCCGCCGGGTAGTACTGCTTCCAGTCCTAGTATGAAATGTCTGGTTACTCCATACTTTACGGCTTTCATTCCGGCAGCATTGGTAGCTGCATTGCCGCCGATGGCAGCGCTAGCCTCGCCGGGATAGAGTGGATAATAAAATCCTTGCTCAGCCACAGCCTGATACAAATCAGAAAGGATAACGCCAGCTTCAACAGTGGCCACAAAGTTGTCTTTATCGATTTCGAGTATTTTGTTCATTTTCTCCAGAGAGAGGACAATGCCTCCATAGATGGGTGTTGCTCCGCCGGAGAGGCCGGTCCCTCCTCCCCTGGGGGTGACCGGTATTTTCCTCTCATTTGCCAGTTTTAATATCCTGGCTACCGAGTTGCTATTTTCGGGCTTTACCGCTACTTCAGGAATGAACGATTTTTCTCCGAGTAACTCATCACGGGAGTAGTTCTCCAGTCCATCTCCCGTCACGACATTCTTCTTCCCGACTATCTCAGTCAGTGAAGTTATCACATCATCGGTCACTTTCCCGTAGCGGCTTTGCCTTTCCATTTATCGTCCCTCCTCTTGGCTATTTCTTAATCTGTTTTCCCCGCTGAGCTTTTGACGAGTTGCTCCAGTTTTCCGGTCATTGCCTGCCAGTGTGTTCCTCTCCAGTATATTCGGTGGCAGGCGGGGCATTCCATATACTGTTCCTGCGTTTGGAAGACATAGGGAGGTACCAGGTCTTTTATTTCCTGTTTGCTCTTCTCCTGAAGGGGCTGGTTACATTCCAGACATAGAGTGAACGGCCTAAACTGGCAGTCCAGGTCTAGAGTGTCTATCACCTGTTGCATCTGTTGTTCAGGCTTATCACTCTTGATAAAGACAGCCTTGAGTTGCCCACTGGTTATCACTCGTCTTTTCATAATCTGTGTGTCTCTGGTTAATATCACTCTTCCTTCTTTTAAGGCAGTGGCTACCATATGGGAGTCATCACTACCATTAAAGAACAGGGTATCATACCCCATCATCCTCAGCCACTTAACCGGCTTGCCTGTATTATTATCAACTATGAATTTTAGATTGTTTATTCCCCTCACCCCTTAAGCTAATTATTCAGAATTCATTTTCCTTTTCATCTTGCCTTATCGTCCTCTTAATATAGGATAAGTTTTTACAGGTCAAGTTGCATTCCTTCATAGCCTAAGGTGATTGAATTATCCAGGGCGCTGGATACGTCTGCTATCTCAGCTTCTATTTCCTTCTCTAATCTGGGGTTCATGTGAACCGTAACTACTTGCGGCAGGTAGCCTTTAAGCTTTCGGAAGCTGATTAGCTCCTGCTTGAGCAGACTGGGGGTAAGGTGACCCGCCTCCCTGGCAAAGTCCTCATATCTGTTTGACGCTGTAATCTCGGTAATAAGTAGCCGGGGCGATACATGCTCCCAGCAATTGGTCAACCCCGGTCCGGTGTCCCCGGTATAGAATACTGTTTTACCATCAGGAGAGGTAATCTGATAACCGACGGTGGGAACAGAGTGGTTTACTTTAACCGCTAGGACGCTGTAGCCGCTAATCTGTTGTGGTTTGAGCGGCTCTATTATGGTGAATTTAATTGTTGGCTTTTCCGGGGGTTGTTCCAGGAAGTTGCGGTAGAGCTTATCATTTAGCAGGTGGGCGGTGAGGGCGTCGTAGACAGGCGAAGTGGCGTATATGTTTATCCTTGCCTCCGCTAGGTAGAGGTTCATGGCTATAGCCGGTATATCCCTAATGTGGTCATAGTGCTGGTGGGTGAGCAGGATTGCCTTAATTTTTTGCTGGGCCGGGAGGGAGAGGCTGGAGGTAAGCCCACCGGCATCTATAGCCAGGACATCATCAATCAGCAGGCTGATGAGCTTTGAGTTTTGTGATTCGCACTCGTGTGCTCCCAGCAGATGCACGTTCATTGCTCAGCAGCTCTCCTTTTCATATCACGGATGGAGAAGGGATTGAAGTTTGTTTCATGGTCATAGGTATCAACCGACTCCTTTTTCTTCAGGAAGTTTACTATCATGTAGGTAAACGGGGTAGCGACGGCTTCAATACCAACCTTGGCTAGCCAGTGGTGCAGGATTATTAAAGGCGAGAAGAAGGGGGCGCCGAAGTAGGCTCCGGTAATGAATATCGCAGTATCCAGTCCCTGCCCGATTATGGTGGAGCTGATAGTCCGGCTCCACAGCCAGCGCCCGCGGGTTAAAATCTTCATCTTGGCCAGCACGAAGGAGTTGCCGAACTCGCCGGCGAGGTAGCCGCAGAAGGAGGCGATGAGCAGTCTCCACGTGTAGCCTAGGATACTTTTATAAGCCTCCTGCCCTTCCCACAGGGGTGCCGGGGGTAGAATCTGTCCTATCCAGGCAAAGATGACGAAGATAAGGTTGCAGAAGAAACCAAGCCAGATAACCTTCTTCGTCCAGCGGTATCCGTAGACCTCGGTGAGAACATCGCCGAGGATGTAGCTCAGAGGGAAAAGAATTACGGCGGCGGGGAGGGTGAAAGAGCCGAAGGCAACCATCTTAACGCCGACGGTGTTGGCGGTTATGAGGCAGGTGACAAATAGAGCAATAATGATGACGAGTCGGTGAGAGATACGCATTATTAAATCCAGTGCTGACGGTGGAAGAAGTAAAGCATGCCGCTGATAATGAACAGGCAGATAAGGGATATATAGAGGGCGGATAGGGGAGAATCTCTGAAAGGCCCCAACGGGATGTTCATGCCGAAGATGCTTGCCACTACGGTAATCGGTAGCAGGACAGTGGCAATGATAGTCAGCATTCGCATGACCTCGTTGGTGCGGTTACTAGCCAGCGAGTCATGGGTGTCGTTTAAGCCTTCAATTATTTCCTTATATTCATCCAGACCGTCCCGTATCTTGTCCACATGGTCGACCATGTCTCCGAAGTAAACTGCCATGTCTGTCGTGGGATTATCCAGCGTGTCCGTCTTGGTAAAGCGGCGCACCTTGGGTTCCAGACTGCCGAGGACGGTTCGCATGGGCCACATGATGCGGCGGAAGGCGATGACATCGCGCCGGAGTGCAGATATTTCCCTTATTGCCCTGGGCATCCTGTGTGCGAAAATTTCATCCTCAACCTTCTCAATATTGTCGCCAATCTTGTTCAGTATCGGCAGGCAGTAGTCAACCAGCCTGTCAAGTAGACGGTAAAGGAGGTAACCGGGACCGTGACTTAAATACTCCTGCCGCGACTCTTCATCAATCTGGCACTCCTTAAATAGCTTTACCAGTGTTTTGAGTTCCCCTTTGTGCAGAGTGATGATGTATTTCTCACTAATAAATACCGATACCTGGCTGGATATCGTTACCTGTGTTTCTTGATTGAATACGGGAAAGTGGAAGACTAAAAACAGGTAGTCGTTATATTCGTCTATTTTGGATCGCTGTATTCGGCTGAGGCAGTCATCCAGGTCAAGGGGGTGGAAGGAGTAATTCTGAGCCAGATATTCCATCTCCTGCTCAGTCGGTTGCTCGATGTTAATCCATGTTAAGTCGTTCCAGGTAAGCGACTCCATATTTAGCTGCTTCTCTTTTTTGTTGGCCTTGGGGACAGCCATGACAAATTGTCCTTTCAATATAGCTAGATTTTCCCGGCAACCATTGTGAAAAATCTTAGCTCTATTCTACCATAATTATTGCCAGGTGGCATCTAATCTGG
>CAZRDI010000009.1:0-17528 GCA_964598825.1 uncultured Dehalococcoidales bacterium | reverse complement strand
TCCTGCAGAGGGTTGAGGAATAAAAAGAAACGAGGGGTGATTTAAAAATGTCTATTTCTTTTTCTGGTAGCGAGCTTATTGATATAGCCATGGGTATTGAAAGAAGGGGAATTGTCTTATATGATATCATGGCTAAGTCAACCAAGGATGCGGCAAGCCGTGATATCTTTCAGTATCTGGCTGATATGGAAAGGGAGCATGTCCGGATATTTCAGGGTATGCTCAAGGAAGCCGATAAATATCAAATTCCGGATAGCTATACTGAGGAATATGCTGAATATCTTCAGGCACTCGTCGACAGTGCTGTTTTTACCGACGACTTTGTTACCAGCGAGATGGCAACCAAGGCGGATACTGATATTGAAGCCCTAGAGTTAGCCATAAGTGCTGAGAAGGACTCGATTTTGTTTTACTACGGTATGAAGGATATAATGCCCAAAAAAGCGCAGCAGACGGTAGATAATATAATAGCTGAGGAAAAATCACACCTGAGGCAGCTGTCCGGCTTGAAGAGGAAGCTGGCTGCCACTTAGATGCTGTGGTGATAAATAAAACACAGCTGGTTGAAAATGGAAGTGTACCGTGGAGAACGAGAAGAAACGAAAGGCTATTTTAGCCAGGTTGAATCTGCTAGCTGAGATGATGAAGCGGCATGAATGGACTACTTTCGGGGAGAAGGAGGCTGAAGACGTGGAACGGGCTGAGGAGGAAATAGATTCTGCAGCTCTTGGGGAGAACGCAGACAAAAAGGAGAGGCAGCAAAGATGATGGAGGATGAATATGGCAACTGAACAGGATAAAACCCTGAAAGCACTGCAGATTGCTATCCAGATGGAGATTGATGGTAAGGAGTACTATCTGAAAGCCAGCCGGGAAAGTGATAACGGGTTGGGCAGGAAGCTGTTGCAGTCGCTAGCCGCTGAGGAGGATATCCACCGGCGGAAGTTTGAGGAGATATATAGTGCCATACAAAATAAGAAGGACTGGCCGGTAACCGATTTTCAGCCTGACGGGGGTAAAAGCCTGAGAACGGTATTCGCCAGGGCAACCGAGGAAATCGGCTCCAATGTGAAAGCCCATGACACGGAGCTTGATGCCATACAGACAGCTATGGAAATGGAAAATAAGACCTATGATTTCTATAAAAGCCAGTCGGGAAAAGCTAAGTTTGATGCTGAGAGAGACTTTTACGAGGCCGTAGCCGTTGAAGAAAGGGAGCACCATATTATTCTCCTCGACTATTACGAATATCTCAAGGACCCGGCCGGTTGGTTTGTCAAAAAGGAACATCCATCGCTGGACGGTGGTTGAGCGGGTGGTGGGATAGAGTCTTTTTAGAATAAAAAAAGCTATGAAAAAGGGGGAACAATGAAACTTAAAGGAAGCAAGACCGAGAAGAATCTGGAGGCTGCCTTCGTTGGAGAATCCCAGGCTCGTAATAAGTATACGTATTTTGCCGAGGTAGCCAGGGAGGAGGGTTTTGACCAGATTGCCAGTGTATTTCTTGAGACGGCTGAGAATGAGAAGGCGCATGCCAAAATAGAGCTTAATTTTCTCGGGGGAATCGGGGATACCGTGGCAAACCTGCAGGCGGCGGCAGAGGGCGAGCACCACGAGTGTTCCCATATGTACCCTGAGTTTGAGCGGGTAGCCCGTGAGGAGGGGTTCACCGAGATAGCCGATTTCTTCAAGAGGGTGGCTGAGATTGAGAAGCAGCATGAGAAGAGGTACGGCGCCATGCTTGAGAGTGTGCAGAAGAAGCAGCCTTCAAGGAAGGAAAAGGCAGCGGCATGGAAATGCCGTAGCTGCGGCTGGTTACATAATGACATAGCTGCCCCCAACGAATGCCCCACCTGTAAGATGCCCGGGAGCGGTTTCGAGCCACTCAGTACGATGGAGAGTTATTACCGGACATTCTAAGTTCAGTGAAAGGATATGAAATGGACCTTAAGGCTTTATACACGTTAGGTTACGGTTTATATGTGGTGAGCTCAATAAAAGGGGACAGGCTCAACGGGCAGATTGCCAACACCGTGTTCCAGGTAACCTCTGAGCCGCCGACTATTGCCGTCAGCATCAACAAAAGCAATTTAACCCATGAGTTCATCACGGAAAGCAAGGTTCTGGCGGTGTCAGTCCTGGCCCAGGATACACCCCTGCCCTTTATAGGGCACTTCGGCTTCAAATCGGGCAGGGATATGGACAAGCTTAAGGGTATTGAGTATAAGTTAGGCGAGACCGGGGCTCCAATTGTTACCGCTAACGCTCTGGCTTATCTGGAAGTTAAGCTGGTTCAGCAATTAGATGTGGGTAGCCATACCATTTTTGTGGGAGAGGTCGTGGGGGCCGGTATCATTAAGGAAGGCGAACCTATGACCTATGCCTATTATCACCAGGTCAAACGGGGCACCACTCCCAAGACGGCCCCGGTTTATGTTGAGGAGAAAGGAAAGGAGGCAACATCTGAAATGGCAAAGTATAAGTGTACCGTTTGTGGTTATATTTACGACCCGAAAGTTGGTGACCCTGACGGTGGTATCGCTCCGGGGACACCATTTGAGGATATACCTGATGACTGGGTGTGTCCCGTTTGCGGTGCCGCCAAGAGTAAATTTGAAAAAGTGTAGTGAAGGAGGTGAGGTAAAATGAAGCTGAGCAAGAAGACAGCCATTGTGACTGGAGCCAGGAGAGGCATAGGCCGCGCCATAGCGCTGGCTCTGGCTAAGGAGGGGGCTAATGTGGTGGTAAGCGACATCAGCCAGGAGGACTGCCGGAAAGTAGTTGCTGAGATTGAGGGCTCCGGCGGAAAAGGGCTGGCGCTAAAATGCGATGTTGTCTCCAGGGATGATGTAGAAGACATGGTACGAAAAACAGTGGCAGCATTCGGCAGGGTGGACATACTGGTCAATAATGCCGGGATTTTAGCCTTTAAACCCTTCCTGGAGTTGACAGAGGAGGACTGGGATAGCACGCTTAATGTGAACCTTAAGGGTCAGTTCCTCTGCGCCCAGGCTGTGGCTAAAGAGATGGTCAAGAATAAGTGGGGTCGCATTATCAATATTGCTTCCATCTCCTCGGGAGGGTGTGGCATTGCCTTCCCTTTGATAGCTCACTATACTGCGTCGAAGGGCGGTGTTATGGCTCTAACCGAGGCACTGGCGTTAGAACTCACCCCGCAGGGGGTGAATGTCAATGCCATTTGCCCCGGAGCGATAGACACCGATATGTCTAAAGGAGTTAAAGAGGGCGGTCAACTGGAGCAGGTGCTGCTCAGGATTCCCAAGGGCAGACTGGGACAACCGGAAGATATTGCTAATCTGGCAGTGTTTCTGGCATCTGAGGAATCCGACTACATAAGTGGCGCTGCCATAGTCATTGATGGCGGTTGGCTGACCACCTGATGAGTGGTAAATAAATCAATAAAGGGGGGTAAAAATGACAGTATTAAAGCAGGTTTACAGGTGCAATGTTTGCGGTAATATTGTTGAGGTGCTGCATACCGGAAAAGGAGAGCTGGTCTGTTGTGGGGAGCCAATGGAGTTGCTCAGTGAAAAGACAGCCGATGTTGGTCTGGAAAAGCATGTGCCTGTTATAGAGAAAACCGATAGGGGGATAAAGGTTAAAGTTGGCGATGTTCCCCACCCGATGGAGGAAAAGCACTACATAGAGTGGATCGAGGCAATTACTGACGGGGGCAGTTACCGGAAGTTCCTGAAGCCGGGGGACAAGCCGGGGGCGGAGTTTGAAATCAAACCAGATAAAGTAACCGCCAGGGAATACTGTAGCGTCCACGGCCTGTGGAAATCCGCTTGATTCGGCCTTGACTCCCAAAATGAAATAGCAGAAAGAAGGTAGATTACATGGATAAAGATAAAATCGTTGCCATATTGAACGGGGACCTTGAGGATGAGCACGGTGCCGTCATTCAGTACCTGACCCATGCTTTTGCCATGGGTGAGGGTGAGATAGCCTGCGAGATTGAGGCACTGGCCAGGGAGGAGATGCGCCACCTGGACTGGCTGGCTGAGACCATAGTCGGGATGGGTGGTACTCCCAGCCTGAAGCGGGGCAAGATGCTCATGGGCGGTAAATCGGTAGTCGACTGGATGGAAAACGACGTCCTGCTGGAAGAAGGTGCCATAGTTGCGTATCAGGAACAGGTAAAGGCTATGGATGACCCCAAGATAAAGAGGTTATTACAGCGCATTGTCTCTGACGAAGAATCGCATCGTGGCGACTTTGAGCACTTTGTGGATAAGGCTCAGAAAGAGAAGTCCGAGGACGTGAGTGGCAGTCGGTCCGATAAGGTCGTTCAGAATCTCAACTGGGGCATTGAGCATGAGTATACGGTTATTCTGCAATATATGTTCCAGTCATATATGGCTACCGACCCGGAGGTCAAGAAGCAACTGGAAGACCAGGCCATTAACGAGATGCAGCATCTGGGCTGGCTGGCTGAAAAGATAATTGACATTAGCGGCAGTCCCATAATTGAGCACGCCAAGGTTGACCAGTCAACCAGAGTTACCGATATGCTCAAGACTGACATCAAGATTGAGCAGGAGGTGGCGGCAGCGTATGACCGTGCTGCCAGTGAGACTGACGACCCTGGCCTGAAAGAGCTTCTATTGCGCTTGAGAGACCACGAGATATACCATGCCGAGGTATTCGGTGACCTGCTGAAGGAAGAGCAGCAGCGGGGTTAAACAGGCGGTAAGAAAGAGGCTGACAGAACGATAGGGAATATCCGGGATACCTGCGTATCTTAAAGGCTAGCGTGTTATTCTACCTGTCAAAGAAGCTTTCATCCAGGTCCCCTTCGTTTGAGTAGCCTCTACTTTCCCAGAAACCGCGGTAATTGACATCGTCGGATAGCTCAATCTCGGTTACCCACTTTATCCATTTGTATCCCCATTTACTCTCAGCCACCAGCTGGAAGGGAAAGCCTCTTTCGGCGGGAAGGTCAATACCGTTCATCCTGTATGCCAGCATTATGTTGTTGTCCGCTATATACTCAAGGGGTAGGGAAGTGGTGTACCCGTCGTGGGCGTGGAATATAACCACTTTGGCATCGGTTAGTTGGCCGGACCTGGCTATCAGGTCGTTGACGAGCACCCCTTCCCAGAGGATGGTAACACTCCATCCTTCCACACAATCCAGGGTTATCACCTTCTGGTAGTTCTGGTTTTGACCAACAACTTCATCGTAGCTGTAGTTTTTCTCTGTCTCAACAAGGCCGCTGACTTTGAGCTGATAGCTGTCGATATCCACGTGCTGTGGGCCTTTAATGGAGTTTTCCCTGAAATCGTCTACCGAGGAGAGTCTCTGGCCTTCATACTCGGTAATCTCTACCGGCTTCAGTTCGTCCGGTTGTTCCATATCATCCCCTCCACAGCCTGTTAAAATTGGTATACTCAGAACAAGAGCAAGCACGAAAGCCGTGGCCAGAGTAATAACCTTCTTCATTCCACCTCCACCATTGCCGCTGCTTTGCCAGCTACTTATATTGTATCATGCAGGTCAGGTTTGATGGCAAATTTTAGCTACGTTTATGAAGAGATAGATTGACATAAAATGTTAGAAGAAGGCTTTGTCGGGGGCTATCCGGTGGTGGACCTCAGTGTCGCTCTCTGGCGCCGGGTGCCGGGTAGGCTACCTTTTCCGCGACATCGTTTCTCCGGCACTGCGGGCACAGGTTAGAATACTCGCTGGAGAGCTTGAGTTCCTTCAGTATCTCGTGCAGGCGGTCTATGGTGGGTACCGGTATGTAGTAGCGCCCGCATTGTTCGCAGAACAGGCAATGCTCTATAATACCGTCGCTGACGGCAAGCTGCCTGACAGCTTCAACGAACTCTGCGTATTTTACCCCGGCCGGGCATAGCTGGGCACAGGTATCACACTCTAAACAGAACCAGATATCACTGTCATTCAGGAGGTCAAGTCCTAGCAGAGCCTTTTTGATAACTCCCCGGGCGGAGAACCCGTAGGAGAAGGCCTGGTATAGCTCTGCCATGGGGCAGCTGGCTACGCACTTCCCGCACTCAACGCAGAGTGAGAGCTTTTTCTCGTCTATGAGTTCGTCCAGCGGGTCTCTCACTGGGATTTTCTTCTTCTTTTCTGTCTGTTTCATCAGTCGCTGGGCATCTCCTCTAGCTGTTTGAGGGTAAAAACGGGACCGTCCAGGCAGACATACTTTCCACCTATGTTGCAGCGTCCGCACTTGCCGACTCCACATTTCATCTTCCTCTCCATGGTGGTGATTACATGCTCGCTGGTGAAGCCCAGCTCTGCAAGTGCCTGAACGGTGAATTTAATCATAATCGGTGGTCCGCAGGTAATCCCGGTCGTGTTTTCCGGAGAGGGATTGATTTCCCTTAAGAAGTTCGGCACCAGTCCCACGTTACCCTTCCACTCTTCGTCGCCGCGGTCAACGGTGAGATACAGGTTGGTGTTTTCCACATTCTGCCATTCTTCGTACTCACTTTTGAAGACCAGGTCCTGCGGGCTTCTGGCGCCGTAGATTATATCAATCCTGCCGTATTTCTGGCGGTTATCAAACAGGTTAAGGATAACGGAGCGCATGGGCGCCAGCCCGATACCGCCGCCGATAATGAGCATGTTCTGCCCTTCAAGCTCCTTGAGCGGGAACGAGTTGCCGAATGGGCCGCGAATACCTATCTTGTCGCCGACATTGAGTTCGTGCAGGGCGTTGGTCAGTTGCCCGACCCTTCTGATGCTGAACTCAAGGGTCTCCGGGCGGGTGGGGGTAGAGGTTATTGATATGGGTGCCTCTCCAACGCCGAGCACCGATACCTCGGCGAACTGCCCTGACTCATAGTCAAACCGCCCTTCTCCATTCGTGCCGTTAAGGGCTACCTGGAAGGTGGTAACGTCTATCGTTTCCGGCCTTATACCCTTGATGGTCGCCGTGCGTGGCAGATATATATTCTCACTCATCTTTAGTCTTTCCACTCATTACATCGCCAATGATTTTGGTAATGTTTATATTTACCGGGCAGTATTTGAGGCATCTGCCGCAGCCCGTGCAAGCCACTTCGCCATATCTGTCGGGGAAATACTTGAGCTTGTGGAAGAACCTCTGCTGCACTCTTGCCTTCTGGTCTGGCCGGGGGTTCTCTCCGCTAGCCATCAGGGTGAAATCGGGGAACATGCAGCTGTCCCAGCTGCGGAACCTCTCTCCACCCTCGTCCCGCCCCTCGTCAACCAGGTCAAAGCAGTGGCAGGTCGGGCACAGGTAGGTGCATATGCCGCACCCCAGGCACTTCATGCCGATGCTTTCCCAGTAATCGCCGTCGTAGAGGGGTTCCATTTTATCCGGCAGACCGGCTACGTCCAGTTTCTTCATCCCGGTCAGCTTGGCTGCCTTGGCGTCTTTGAGTTTGGCTTCATCCCCAAGCGGCTCATCAAAGAACTCGGCAAGCTGGTCAAGCAGGGATATTCCCTTTTCCGTTACCGCCTGTACCCAGTAGCGGTCATCAACGTCAGTGAACACGATATCAACACCCTCCGGTGAGGTGGGGTCTATGCCGAAGGTAGGGCAGAAGCAGGTTTCGGCGGGGTTGAAACAGGCTAGGCCGATTAGAATAGTTTTTGCCCGCTTTCGCATGTAATAGCTGTCCTCAAGTTGTCCACCAAAGACCATATCCATAAGGTGCAGGCTGCGCGCATCGCAGGCACGGATGCCGAAGATGACCCGTTCTCTGTCTGTCTCAGGTTCGGGTTCTGCCTTGAAACCTCCGCCGTCCCCGGAAAAGCGGAACAGGGTCTCTGTCTGGGGGAAGAAGGCGTTTTTCGGAGAGAGCACTGAGTTGACGAAGTCAAGCGTAACCTCGCTGCCCGATTTCACCGGCTTGAACGAGATTACGTTGTCCCGCACCGGCCCTATCAGGTCGTATTGTTTAGCCAGCTTGTCCAGCAATCCGGTTAGCCGGTTTTTCTTTATTATCTTGCTTTTTACTTTAGTTACCATATCTTTTTCTACTCTTGGCAATCCCTTTAGAGAAACTCTTCAAGGTCGCTGGTCTGATATGTTGCTAACGGCGGTGGCTGGTCGACGTCTACGCCTGTAGTGTAATCAAATAAGTCCAGGACATCCTTTTCCACCTTTTTGTTCAGGCTCCTCAACGGTATATTCATCGGGCATGCCCTCTCGCACTCCCCGCAGTCAACGCACCTCCCGGCGACATGGAAAGCCCGGATTAAGTGATACACCATATTCTCCGGAAGAGCGGTTGATTTAGTTACCCACCGCGGCGCCTTTTTATCAAATATGCACTCCTTACAGGTGCAGACAGGGCAGATGTTGCGACAGGCGTAGCATCTGATGCACTGGCTGAATTCGTTGTTCCAGTGGGCCGCCTTTTCCTCTGACGAGAGGGACTCCTGCTCTTTGACCAGTGCGTAATCATCGGTTACCCAGGGCAGGCTGTCCACGGCTTCTCCCAGCAGGGTGTCGTAGAGTGGTGGGGTGGGGTGCCTGCATACCAGACATTTATCCCGTAGCAGCTTCTGCTTGTCTACCTTCTGCGTTTTACCTTTGACGGTTACCGAGAAGGCGTCGCCTTCGTCTTTTATCCCGGTTATCTCGGCTGGAGAGGCACCGGTAACCTCCATCAGTTTGTCCGGGTCAGCCTGGCCGGTACATGGTATGCCGACAATGAAAACCTCGTCTCTGGTAATCTGATTCTGTTTGAGTAGCTCAACCACGGAGCGGGCATCGCATCCTTTGACCAGGATGCCTGTCCTGCCTTCACCTTCCCTGAAGTCCAGCAGGTATTTTGACAGGTTATAGGGGCAGAGTGGGTTCCAGACCAGCCTGGAGACCTGCTCACCGTTTTTCAAAAAGCACGGTGTGGTGTGCAGGTTGTCGGAACCTGTCTCATAGCCGATGAAGTGGTCTATGGTTCCCTCTTCAAAGAGTTTCTTAATCTTAGCCTGTAGTTCTTCTGAGCTTATCGTCATTTCCCGTTTACCAATCTGTTGGGGCCGAGAGCGGTTATTTTCTCGGCGGCTTCTTTCACCACGGCAGCGAATCTCGCTCCCTCCGCTGCCGATACCCACCTTAGCTGGAATCTCTCGGGCTCAAGGCCGATGTATTCCAGTAGTCTCTTGAGAACATGAGCCCTCCTTCGGGTAACATAATTACCTTCCGAGTAGTGGCACTCACCGGGGTGACAGCCGAGTATCATCACGCCGTCAAGTCCGTTAGCCAGGGCTCTAATCACCAGCTCCGGTGGCACCCGACCCGAGCACATAACCCTTATTACCCGGATGTTCGTCGGCATCTGGAAACGAGATACACCGGCAAGGTCGGCTCCGGCGTAAGCACACCAGTTACAGCAGAAGGCGAGTATTTTAGGCTCAAATTCAGTTTTAGCTTCTTTGGTGTCTTTCAATTTATCTCTTCCCGCTAAGGGCATTGGTCATACTCAGCAGTTGCAGGTCGGTGAAGCCCTTCTGTTGCATCGCCCCGTTAGGACAGGCAGCAGAACAGAGCCCGCAGCCCTTGCAGAGGGCGGCGTTGACCTCGGCAACTTTTCCCCCGTCGGATTCTTTTAGCTCAACGGCGTCAAAGGGGCATACCATGACACAGGTTCCGCACCCCTGGCAGATTTTCTGGTCGACGGTGGATGTTATCGCCTCTACCTGAACGACACCTTTTCTTAAGGGTATTGCCGCCTCTGAGGCTGCCGCATAGCCTTGGGAGATACTCTCCCGGATGTCTGCCGGCCAGCGACAGGAGCCGCATACATAGATGCCGTCCATGGCAAATTCAACGGGGCGCAGCTTAACGTGAGCCTCCAGGAAGAAACCACCGTCGCCCAGCGGCACTTTAAGCATCCTGGAAAGCTCCTCGTTGTCGGCGTTCGGAACCAGAGGGGTGGCCAGCACCAGCAGGTCGCAGGGGAGCTCCAACTCCATATCCATTAGCTCGTCATATATCTTTACCGCCTTGACCTTATCCTTCCCGATAACTTGGGGGAGTCTATCCGGGTTATATCTGATGAATCTGACGCCGGCTTCCTTGGCTTTGCGGTAGTATTCTTCAAACTCCACGCCGTAGGTCATCAGGTCCCTGTGCAGTATGTAGACCTTTGCCGACGGGTTGATTTCCTTGAGCAGGGCGGCGTTCTTTATCGCCGTCAGGCAGCAGAATCTGGAGCAGTAGGGGCGCTCGGGGATGCGAGCCCCCACGCAGTTAATCATGACTACGTTCTGGAACTCTCCCAGCTCACCTTTCTTAATCCGCTGTTCCAGGTCCAGATGGGTAACCACGTTGGGGAGTTTCCCGTAGCCGTATTGCTTCGGTTCAAACACCTGAGCACCGACGGCGACAATAATTGTTCCCACCTTGAAGCTGGTTTCTTTGCCTTTTTCATCTAGGCTTACATCGAAGTTGCCTATATAGCCGGTGGTGCCTTTGACCACAGTCGCCATGTGAAGTTTTATGCGGGGGTTGCTTTTCACCGAGTTGACGACATTCTCAAGCAGGCCTTTGGGGTCCTCATTAATGGGGAAAACCCTGTTGAGTTTGAGCAGCCGGCCACCCAGGTCTTTCTCTTTCTCTACAAGGTGGACGTTAAAGCCCTGATTGGCGAGGTTTAAGGCGGCACTCATCCCGGCAATCCCGCCGCCGATGACCATTGCTTCTGGATACACATCAGCCTCAAATTCCTCCTGGGCCTCCAGCCAGCGAGCCTTGGCTACTCCCATCTTGACCAGCTCTTTGGCTTTCTCGGTTGCTTCTTTCCGATTCTGCATATGAATCCAGGAACAATGCTCCCTTATATTGACGAACTCAAACAGGTATTTGTTTAATCCGGCATCCTCACAGGCATTCCTGAATAGCGGCTGGTGGGTTCTGGGCGTGCATGAAGCCACCACCACCCGGCTGAGGTCTTGCTCTTTAATCTGGCTCTTTATGGAAGAGATGCCTTCCTCGGAGCAGGTGTACATATTAGCTTCGGCGTGGACTACGTAAGGCAGGTTTCTGGCATACTCAACGACCTGAGGAACGTCTACAATTCCCCCGATGTTGGTGCCGCAGTGGCATATAAATACGCCAATACGAGGTGCTGCCATTTAGTCCTCCTCCTTGCTCAGGAATTCGGCAGCCCGTGCCGCCGCCGCCGATGCCTGGACAACCGAGTCCGGGATATCCTGGGGAGCCTGGCAGAAGCCGCAGGCAAAGATGCCGGGTACCTCGGTGTCTACGGGATGGAACAGTCTATCCGGAATATCTATGAATTGGTAATCGTCTAACTTCAGGTTAAGGATTTTGCTTAACTCTGCATGGTCGCCGGCGGGTATGAGCGCCTGGCATAGCACGACCATGTCTACTTCCATGCTGGTCCTGTTTCGGCTGGTGGTCTCCTCATACCATATAATAGGATTACCGGTCTCTTCGTTTTCGGTAATCTTGCTGGGTCGGCTTCTGATGTAGGTAACATCATATTCCTGCTCGGCCCTGGCGATATATTCCTGAAATCTTTTACCTACCGCTCTTAAATCGGTGTAGAAGATGAAGCTCTTTAAATCGGGGTAATGCTCGTTGGCCAGGATAGCTTCCTTGGTAGCGTGCATACAGCAGACGCTTGAGCAGTAGAGCTTATGTCTGGTATCACGGGAACCCACGCACTGAATGAAGCCCAGTTTTTTTGGTGTTTCCCCGTCGGACGGACGCTTCAGGTGTCCGTCGGTGGGACCTGAAGCGCTTATCATCCGCTCGTATTGCATGGCGGTAATTACATTTTTAATCTTGCCGTATCCGTATTCCTCCAGTCCTGAGGGGTCATACAGGTCAAAGCCACTGGCCAGTATAATGGCGCCGACATCCGCTTCGATTATTTCGTCTTCCTGGTCATAGTTAATCGCTTTAGCCTGGCAGAAGTTTTCGCAGGTGCGGCAGTTGCCGGTCAGGAAGTGGATGCAGACCTCACGATCAATCACCGGCACCTTGGGGACTGCTTGGGGGAAGGGGACATAGATGGCTGACCTCGAGTTAAGACCGACGTTGAATTCAGAGGGAATCGGTCTGGGCTCCTTCGTGGTGATGTCCTCCAGCTTGATTGCCCCCGTGGGGCAGACAAAGGCGCAGGCACCACAGGCCATGCATACCTCTGATTGTACCTCAAAGGGGGTATCTATCTTTCGCTCAAGCCCTCTGCCCACGAAGTTTATGGCGCTTACCCCCATCCTCTCCTCGCAGATTCGCGCACATAGACCGCAGAGAATACAGTCGTCCTCCTCCAGCTTGAAGCGCGGTTTCTCAATCCCATACTCTTTAGCCATCTCTTGCAGCAGGGGCACATTCGAACATCGGGCCAGGAGCAGCTCTACAATAATCCTGCGCCCTTTTATTACTTCCTCCGAGTCTGTCCTGACCTCCAGCCCTTCCTCAACTGGATAGTTGCAGGAGGTTACCAGCCTTTTCCTGCCCCTGCTGGTGATTTCCACGGTGCAGAGACGGCAGGCTCCGAATGGTTCCAGCGCCGGATGATAACACAGGGTAGGGATTTCAATATTGTTGGCTCTGGCAGCCTCCAGTATATATGTTCCTTCTTCTGCCGTTACCGCTTTACCATCGATTGTTAAATTTACCATGACTAACTTTTTCCTCTGACTAAAGTCCTGTCCTTGACCGGAGGGGGCACCGGCTCACCGGAGAGTCGCCGTACCGCGTTGAAACGAGGTGGGCAGACTTCAAAGCAGGTATTGCACTTTGTGCACTTCTCCTGGTCGATTACATGGATTTGATTCTTGCCGCCGCTTATAGCCTCAACAGGACAGTTTCTGAGGCAGAGCATACAGGCCTGACATTTGGCCGGGTCTATATAGTAGGAGACGAGGGGTTTACAGACATAGGCGGGGCAGCGTTTCTCTTCAATATGGGCCAGATATTCGTCTCTGAAATACTGGAGGGTGGACAGCACGGGGTTGGGGGCGGAGGTGCCCAGTGCGCATAGCGCAAAGTTTTTGACCATCATGGCAACATCTTCCAGGAGTTCAATATCTGCCTTTTCCCCTTTACCCTCGGTTATGCGGGTGAGTATATCCAGCATTTGCCTTATGCCCTCGCGGCAGGGGACGCACTTGCCGCAAGACTCGTCGGCGAGAAAGTTGAGAAAGTATCTGGCGGTGTCTACCATGCAGGTGTCCTCATCCATGACAATCATGCCGCCCGAGCCCATCATGGAGCCCACCTTGCTGAGTTCGTCAAAATCTATGGGCAGGTCAAGGAATTTCTCGGGAATGACTCCGCCTGAAGGGCCTCCGGTCTGGACTGCCTTGAACTTCTTGCCGTCGGGAATCCCGCCGCCGATGTCGAAAATGACCTCTCTGAGCGTCGTTCCCATGGGCACTTCAACCAGCCCGGTGTTGTTTACCTTGCCCACCAGGGAGAATATCTTGGTCCCTTTACTGCCTTCCGTCCCGATGCCTTTGAACCAGTCGGCACCCTTGCCGATTATTAGCGGCACGGTTGCCCAGGTTTCTACGTTATTCAGGTTGCTGGGCCTGTCCCATACCCCTTTTACCGCAGTGCGGATATATTTCGGTCTGGGTTCTCCTACCTTACCCTCTATGGCTGTCATCAGGGCGCTGGACTCACCGGATACGAAGGCGCCGGCACCACGATGTACCTTAACATCGAAGTCAAAACCGGAGTTAAGGATGTTCGTTCCTAAAAGACCGTAATCGCGTGCCTGCTCAAGGGCGACATATAGATTTTCCACGGCCAGGGGGTATTCTGCCCGCACGTAGATAAATCCCTGGTGCGCACCAATGGCATAGGCACCGATGATTAGGCCTTCCAGCACGCTGTGAGGGTTACCTTCAAGCAGACTCCTGTCCATGTAGGCCCCGGGGTCACCCTCGTCAGCGTTGACGATTACGTATTTTACATCGTCGGGTGCGTCGCGGGTGGTCTCCCACTTGGTTCCGGCAGGGAAACCGCCGCCGCCCCTGCCCCTCAGGTTGGCCTTTTTGACTTCCCCAACTACCTGCTCCGGTGTCATCCCGGAGAGGGCTTTAGCCAGCGCGCCGTAGCCGCCAAGAGCTATGTAGTCATTAATGCTCTCCATGTCTATGCGCCGGTTATTGCCTAAGACAATCTGTGATTGGTGTTTGTAAAACGGTATTTCAGATTCCTTTGTAATCTTCTGTCCGGTGGATGGGTCTTCGTATAGAAGGCGCTCTACAGTCTTACCGTTGACCAGGGTCTGGGAAACGATTTCCGGGACATCCTCAGCTTCCACTCCCACATAACAGATTCCCTCAGGGAGGATGAGGGCAATGGGCTCTTTCTCACAGAAGCCATGGCATCCTGTGCTCTTTACATCTACCTTCCCTTTCAAACCCTGTTTTTCTATTTCCTCGGTAAAGGCTTGAATCACACCCTGGCTACCACGGGTTCGGCCATCTGTCCCGTTAGTTACTGAAACAACCCTGTTGCCGTTACTTCGGGCCAGGATTTCCTGCCTTAACTTTTGCAGGTCGGCAGCTGAATTTAATCTGGGCATAATTTCCCTTCTCTTGGATACTTAATCGCAAGCCTCGAAAACTTCCTGGATTTCTTTAGTTGAAGGCTTGCTGTAATATTTATCGTTAACTACCATCACCGGTCCCAGCGCACAGCAGCCAAGGCAGTTTACCGTATTTAAGGTGAACTGCATGTCGCTGGAAGTTTCTCCGGGTTGTACCTTCAAAATATCTGTGACCTTGTCCAGAAGTCGCGGCGCACCGCGTACGTGGCAGGCAGTGCCCATACAGACGCTAATCATGTGTTTGCCACGCGGCGTCAGGCTCATTGCCTTGTAGAAGCTGGCAACCCGATATACCTGGCTCTGCGGAATGTTGAGCCTTTCACTGATCCGCTCTGCCGCCTCTTTAGGAATCCAGTTCAGTTCCTGCTGAACGTCCAGCAGTAGCTGGATGAGGCTTCCTTCCTCCTCTGCGTACTTGTCTATAATCCGGTCAATCTTGCCGATATCCGCAGTGGTCATACTTTTACTTGCCGTTCCCTTCATTAACATAAGCCTTGAATCTTACCGGGCAGTTATTCCAGCAGTCGCCACAGCCGGTGCATTTATCCTCATCCACGGACTTTGCCTTCTTCCTTATCTTGATCTTGAAATTGCCGGATTCCCCTTTCACTTGCTCTACCTCAGAGTAGGTTAGCAGCTTTATGTTGGGGTGTCGGCTAACTTCAATCATCTTGGGGGCGAGAATACACATGGAGCAATCATTAGTAGGGAAGGTTTTATCCAGTTGCGCCATTCTGCCGCCAATACTGGGCGTCTTTTCTACCAGGTAGACCTGGAACCCCATATTGGCAAGGTCAATAGCAGACTGCATGCCGGCTATGCCGCCGCCGATTACCAGGACTGATTTGTTCGTCAAACCTGCTCCTTACAAGTTCCAGTTAAAGGGACAATGCGCAAATCACCCCCTCTGAAACTGGATAGAAAATGCTGAAAAGATTAAGGGCTTGCCTGTGAGTTAACCCCTCTATTTTAAGGCTACCGTTCACTCAGCAACTCTATAATAATTATATCTGATGTTAGAGGTGAAATCAAGGCGGATTAGGATGGCTTAGCACTACCTTGTATCGTTACTATGGCAGTTTACTCACCGACCAGCTCCGGCACGGTAACGAACTGGTAGCCCTGTTGCTTAAGGTCGGTTATGATAAGGGGAAGAGCATGGAGCAGGGAAGTCCGGTCGTAATTACGTCTTGAATCCCGCCCATCATGCAGTACGATTATACCCCCCGCCTTCGCCTTTTTCAGGATGGCGCTGACGATGCCATCGGCTTCTTTACTTGATTCCCAGTCGTTTGTCATGTTGTCCCAGGTGATGACCTTATACCCCAGTTTCTTAGCTGCTCTCAGCATCCACGGTGTCCAGAAGCCGTAGGGCGGGCGGAAGAGGTCTGGTTTTGCCCCGCTGGCTTTGTGGATAGTCTCCTGAGAGAGCTCTATCTCACGGACTATTTCCCGCTCTCTTTTTAATGCCAGCCATCGGGAGTGATAATAAGAATGATTGCCGATAGTGTGCCCTTCCTCCCGGATTCTCTGGCAGACATCGGCAAAGCGTCTGGCATTTTTCCCCAGCATGAAGAAAGTGGCTCTGATGCCGTGCTCTCCGAGGATATCCAGGATGTGGGAGGTAAAGGGCTCGTTTGGTCCGTCATCAAAGGTCAGTGCAATCTGCTTACGGCTACGGTTGCCGTGGGAGATTAGCCGGGCAAAGGTGTGGGAGGGGCGCAGCCCGTTGATTATAGCTTGCCCCAGCTTGCGGGGCATGTTCTCCAGCCTCTGCGGGAGCGGTTTATAAAAGAACAGTACGCTGAAATAATTTATGATGTAGTTCCAGTAGGTGCATAGCATACCCTGTTTTTTTATGCGCCGGGCAGAGGTCAGTACGAACAGGTTGGGGATAAGGCTCACCTTTCCCCTCCCTTTTAAACGCAGGGATAGCTCGTAGTCCTCTCCCAGATACTTTATGCTGGTGTCAAAGCCGCCTGCTTTAAGTAACTCCCGCCTTTTACCGGCGAAACTGGAGCCCCATATGGTGCCGCCTTTTCTGGTGACGTAGCGGAAAGCGTTATCCAGTATGATGAAAGTGAAGTTCATGGCATAGGAGATAGACCGCGCCACGGCTCCGCTGTCAAAAAAGGCGTAGGGGCTGGTTACTGCTATAATCTCCGGGTTGCGCCTCAGGCGGCGGACAAGAGTGCTAAGCCAGTGCCGCGGCACTATTGTGTCGGCATCGGTGAAGGCTACGATTTCTCCTCTGGCTTCAGCCAGACCACGCTGGCGAACCCACCCGGTGCCTATATTTGGTTCGGAGACAACCCTGACTTTACAGTTTGAGGCAACCTCCGGCGTTCGGTCAGTGCTGGCATTATCCACCACGATGATTTCATAATTACCGGCATAATCCTGCTCTTTTAGAGAGCTCAGGCACAGACCTAAGAGCTTCTCTTCGTTCAGGGCCGGAACCACTATGGAAACAAAGGGATGGTTTTCTGACATGGTGTCTGCTTTCTCAGTATTAATGGTACCTTTCCAGAAGCTTTGATTTAGATATCCAGACGTCGTTTAGAGCTGGCGGCTTTCTTTGTTTTGTGTACTCTTTGCCTTTCCCAAAGTAATAGATGCGCCTTAAACCGCTGAGGTAGAACGTGGTTAGCCGTTTGCGCAGGCTGTTAGGTAATTTCATAACGGTAAAGCCAAGACGCCGTGCCTGTGGATATAATACGGTTCTGCCATGCAGGGCAGCAACATCGGTGGTGAATCTACCCTCTGCCAGTTGCCCCGCTAGGTATCTTAAGTCCTCGGCGAAGGCTGAGTCAGCTCTCCAGTGCACCTCACCGTCGGAGTCGGTTAACCCTTCTCTATTATGGAGGAACCACGTATTGTTCAGGTGGAGTTCTATTAGCCGGTCTCCGTTGTTTATTATTGTGCCGTCGTCAAGCCGGACTGATTGCCCCCGGTGCCGCCGTA
>CAZRDI010000008.1:16149-18210 GCA_964598825.1 uncultured Dehalococcoidales bacterium | reverse complement strand
GCTGAGAGCGCTAGGAACTCAACAGCTCGGTAACTACCGCGTTTATCTCCCGCCCGTCCGCCTTGCCTTTAAGCTGGGCGATAATCCTGGGCATTACCTTTCCCTTGTCACTGAGACCCTGCGCCCCCACTTCCTCAATAACCTTACGGGCGGCCGCTACAATCTCTTCCCTTGCCATCTGTTCAGGTAAATACTCATTCAGGACAGCCAGTTCCGCCTCCTCCTGAGCCACCAAATCCTGGCGGTTGCCCTGCTTGAAAGATTCAATACTCTCATTCCGCCGTCTGGCTTCCTTGGCGATAATGCCAAGAACGTCGGTGTCCTCCAGAGTAGTCTGCTGAGCAATCTCCATATTCTGAATGGCTGCCAGCGCCATGCGGAGAACAGAAAGCTTCAGCTTATCCCCGCTCTTCATCGCCTGTTTCATATCAGCCGTCAACTTCTGCTTCAACGCAGACTGCTTAGAATCCTGATTTTTAGCTTCCATAAACCTGCCTTGCTTAATATAGTGGGATTAATAATACCATCTAATTTTAGTGAGCGTAAGCTGCTATGTCAAGAAGCGTTAAACGGATTTATGCCTGCTCAGTATCTCGCGGGCGGCTACTATACCGGAGGCTGACGACTGGATTAGACCACGACTAACACCAGCCCCATCACCAGCGGCAAACATATTGCTAACCTCAGTTTCCAGACCGGGGCTAAGCTGCAACCGGCAGGAATAGAACTTTACCTCAACCCCGTAAAGCAAGGTATTAGGCGAAGCGACACCCGGAGCCAGCTTATCCATCGCCTGGAGCATTTCCACAAGCCCGGTAAGGTGACGATAAGGAAGGACGAAGCTAAGGTCACCGGGGACAGCACTGGTTAACGTAGGCTGTACCGAGCCCTCCTCAATACGAGCCGGAGTAGAACGCCGACCCTGCAAAAGGTCACCGAAGCGCTGCACCAGCACCCCGCCACCAAGAATATTAGCTAATCGAGCTAGATACTTCCCATAGGCAATAGGCTCGTGAAACGGCTCGGTAAAGGTTGTGTTCACCAGGAGGGCAAAATTAGTGTTGTGACTTCTGGAATTGGCATAACTGTGCCCATTAACCGTGATTACGGGGTCATAACCCCCCGTAGTCTCCATAATGACCTCTCCAGCAGGACACATGCAAAATGTCCTTATCCGATCATTAAAGCGCTTTGACATGAACTCCAGCTTCGCCTCGTAGAGCACATCGGTCAAATCATCCATTACCGCCGCCGGCACCTCCACCCTAATCCCGACATCAACAGGGTTACTATGCACGGTCAGATTAAGCCGGTTAGCCTCTTTTGATAACCAGTCCGCCCCTTCCCTGCCCGGAGCCAGAATCAAATAACGGCAGTCAAACCTCTCCCCCGCCTCAGTCTCAATACCCTTAACCTCACCATCCTCAACAATGACTGCGGAAGCCATAGCCTCAAGCTTAAACTCCAGGCGAGAAATGAGGTAATCACGCATAGACCTGAGCACAGAACGGCAAAGGTCAGTGCCCAGGTGACGGACCGGCACTGGAATCAGACGCAATCCTACAAGGCTTGCCCGCTGCTGAAGCTCACTAACCCCATCTCCAATTCCATAGACTTCCTCCGAGGCACCAAACCTGAGATATACATCGTCGACATACTTAATCAGGGCTTCGGCATCACTCTGCCCAAGGTAATCCCCGAGATGCCCTCCTACCTGCGGCGACAGGGTTAACTTACCGTCGCTGAAAGCGCCAGCCCCACCCAGGCCACAAACCAGGTTGCCGCGCTGGTCAATGTCCTTACCCTTCTCTATAAGCAGAATATCCAGGTCAGAAGCCTGACCCAACTCCAAGGCGGCAAATATTCCCGCCGGGCCACCACCCACAATGATAACATCGTATTTCTTAGCCATCTTACTCAATAATAACACCAAAACTGCCGGGAAAACTCATAAGGCGGTCTTATTATCTAATCCGAGGCTGTAACCGTCAAGGAAAGCACTTACTTATGTAGAGCCTGCCTGCCGATAATCTCTTGCTTTGTATGCCAGTTCTGTATAAT
>CAZRDI010000008.1:0-16049 GCA_964598825.1 uncultured Dehalococcoidales bacterium | reverse complement strand
TATGTAGAGCCTGCCTGCCGATAATCTCTTGCTTTGTATGCCAGTTCTGTATAATCTCAACTACCTCATCGGGATGGTCACAAACCCGCAGCAGATTGAAGTCTTCCTCTGAAATGAACCCTCTGTCCAGAACGGAGATCCACAGCCAGTCCAGAAACCCCTTCCAGAATTCACTGTTGAATAACACTACAGGGAACGGCCTTATCTTAAGAGTCTGAATCAAGGTCAATACCTCGGTTAACTCGTCAAGCGTGCCCAGTCCGCCCGGTATTATGACAAAGGCAGTGGCATACTTTACCAGCATTACTTTACGAACAAAAAAGTGACGGAAGGTTAACGACTTGGTCGCGTAAGCATTGCAGAGCTGTTCCTCAGGCAACTCAATATTGAGCCCGACCGAGGCAACCCCGGCTTCGCACGCACCTTTGTTGGCCGCCTCCATCACACCGGGTCCACCACCGGTTATTATGGAGAAACCCAGCGTTCCGAGACGCCGGGCTATCTCTTCGGTCTCGGTATAGAGTTTGTCATTTGCGGCAAGGCGAGCCGAACCATAGATGGTTACTGCCGGCTCAATACCGGATAGTGTATCGAAACCTTCCACCAATTCGCCTATTATCCGAAACATGCGCCAGGACTCTTCCTTAACTAAATCATTTATTTCGTACCCGTTTAGCATGCTTGCCTCCTTTTCAGTCAATCAAGAGAAACAGTTCCCATCTTCCGCTATTTCAGAACTGCCTCCGTCCCGTAAATCGGTCTTAGCACCTTCCACCCCGTCTTTTCAGTCAGGAACTGACCGAAATGCCTTACTGCTTTTGGCTCCCCGTGGACAATGAACACTCGCCTAGGAGCACTCCCGAGGCTGGAAAGCCACCGGAAAAGCTCATCTCTGTCAGCGTGGGCAGAGAAACCGTGCACCTGGGCTATCCTCGCTCGCACCGGATAGTGCTGTCCCAGTATCCTCACCCTCTTGGCACTGTCCACAATACGCCGGCCAAGTGTACCGATTGCCTGATACCCCACGAAAAGTATAGTACTCTCCGGTCTGGAAATATTGGTAACCAGATGATGCTTCACTCTACCCCCGGTACACATTCCAGAGCCAGCTATTATCATATTAGTTCCCGATAAATAATTAAGTGACTTTGACTCATCTGCCGTCTGAACCATTGTAAGGCCAGGAAAGTCAAAAGGTGACTTATTATGACTTACTAACCGGGACATCTCCTTGTCGAATAACTCAGAGTGGTGCTTGAACACCTCTGTGATTCTTATTGCCATCGGGCTATCAAGAAAGACCTTCATGTGTGGTAAGCGGCCTTCAATTAATAACTCATTCAGGCGGTATAGAATCTCCTGGCTGCGCTGCAGAGCAAAGCTGGGTACAATTATGTTACCTCCAGACTCCCGGGTTGAGTTTATGATTTCGGCAAGGCGGTCATTTATATCCGGCGGTTCCTGGTGAACCCTATCCCCATATGTAGATTCAACCAAAACATAATCCACCTCACTGAACATAGTCGGGTCCCGTAATATCGGCCTGTCCCACCTGCCCACATCGCCTGAGAAGAGAATTGTCCTAGACTCCCCTTTTTGTTCTACCGTAACTTTTATCATAGATGAACCAAGAACATGTCCGGCGTCATAGAAAGTAGCTTTGACTCCCTCGCCCAGTAGAACGGTCTCCTTGTAGCCAACAGGGGCAAACAGGGGGAACGAAGCCTCGGCATCCTCAACGGTATAAAGTGGAATCTCGGGAAAAGGAGCCCTTCTGTTCTCCCGTTCATGCCTCCTCTTCTTAAACTCCGCATCTTCTTCCTGCAGGCGTGCCGAATCCAGAAGTATTATTTGAGCAATCTCAGAAGTAGCCGTATGACAATACACCCTGCCGCAGAAACCGTCACGAGCTAATTTAGGAATCAGCCCACAGTGGTCAACATGAGCATGGGTCAGAAGAACGGCGTCCAGAGAAGAGGGTTGAAACATAAAGGGTTCCCAGTTCCTGTATTTAAGCTTCCGTTCCTGGTAAAGACCGCAGTCAACCAAAAACCTGACATTGTTAGCTTCCACAAGATATTTTGAGCCTGTAACATTACGAGCCGCACCTAGAAAAGTAAGTTTAATCTGCAATTTCACATCTCCGAGTTAATTTACGTCCTGGGGCTACAACATAATACCATCCAATAGCAAAAATTGCTACCGGGGGCAAATTATTTGTGCAAATAGCATGTCTATAAGCACAATTTCAGGAACACATGCCGACTTAGATCTGAAGCCGAGTTGATGTTAAAAGTCTCCTTTGACAATGGGCGGGAAAAAAGACCCAAATTGGCAAATAACTTGACATTTGCCAAGTGGCGAATTATAATATGGGTATGATAGATAGTTACAGAAATCATCTGGGCAGAATAATCAAGCAACAAAGAATTGCGATGCCGCTGACCCTACAGGAGCTGGCAGCCAAGTCAGGCGTGTCGGCATCACACCTAGGTCGCATAGAGGCAGGACAGCGTTTCCCCTCAGCCCATATTTTGCGCAAAATTGCCACTCCGCTAGGTTTTGAGGAGGACGAGCTGTTCACCTTAGCCGGGTATCTATCCACACAGCCTTCCAAGATATCCGAGAGGAACCCGGGCTACAGTGGCAAGCAGCTAGACCCTTATGTAGCCAGAGTATTAGCCCAGGAACCGGTTGAGGTACAACGCACTGTCATTGGAATACTTACTATGCTAAAGAGTATCGCCAAAAGTACGGGTGAGGGAAAAAACAACTAACTACTAGAGCTTGGCAGGAGCGATATGAGCAGGTTAATGGGACTAGGAATTGTGGTTGGCGGTGTGCTTCTTATAGTCTTGGGGCTTGGAATGTGGAAAAGCCCCGAGATTAACTGGGAAGGCTTCCTTGATGCTTGGGCCTCGATAGGAAATGAGATAGCCAGGTTAATAGACGACCCCTTTGCCGTGCTGGGAATGGTAGTGCTGATAATCGGAATTTTTGTCGCTGTCCTTGGACTTCGGCGCCTGGTACGAGGGTAAGGAGTGCAGTCTAAACCAACGCTTGGCTCAGCTGAACAAGTGCGCTTGAGAGGACAGAGCAAGGAAAAGGTAAGTCTAATTGACGCCACCATCCATGAGCTTAAGACGTCCCTCACTGCCATTATCGTCTCATCAGAACTCCTGGCTGACGAACTACAACCGGACAAAGAGAGCACAACAGGAAGGCTTATTCAAAGCATCATCAGAAATGCCCACGGCATAGATGAAAGGTTATCCCTCCTCTCCGAAATAGCCAGACTACGAGACGGCGACTTTCGGGCTCAACCGGAGCCTGTTGAAATTAAGCAGGTTATTCACAGTGTGACGACACAACTCTACCCTCTCACTCAAAACAAGAAGCAATCCCTGACACTGGAAGCGCCTGACTCCCTACCCTCGGTCAGCGTGGACAGGCAGTATATAGGGGAGATTTTACGGAACCTGCTAACCAACGCCAGTAATTTCACGCCGGAAAGAGGGCAAATAACAGTAATCGTCCGGCAGGATGGCAATAACCTGATAGTACAGGTACAGGATACCGGCATTGGCATCCCGGCTGAAGAGCAGGAGCGAGTCTTCCAACCATATTACCAGGTTAATCTGGGAAAGGTACACGATACCGAGCAAACTGGCAGCGGGCTCGGCTTGGCCATTGTTAAATTCCTCGTTGAACTTCACGGAGGTAAAGTCTGGCTAAAGAGCACGGTGGGGCAGGGCAGCAGCTTCTTCTTCTCCCTGCCTTTAGTAAGTAGCGAGTAGGCAACCGCTGAATTCTGAGTTTAAACATGAAAGTAGTAGTAATTGATGACTCCCCCGAGATTGTAGAGGTTGTTTCTTTATGCTTCCAGCTACGCTGGGGAGACGCTAAGGTGGTCTCGGCGGGTGGAGGGGCTGAGGGGCTGGAACTTATTGAAACTGAGAAGCCCGATGTAGTTATTTTAGATATCGGACTGCCTGATATGGACGGCTTCCAGGTACTGAGTGAGCTGCGGCACTTCTCCCAGGTGCCGGTGATAATGCTGACGGTAAGAGGCGAAGATACCGACGTAGCCAAGGGGCTTGAACTGGGGGCAGATGATTATATAGTAAAGCCCTTCAGCCACATTGAACTAATAGCCCGGGTGCAGGCAGTGCTGCGCCGTGCCCAGGGGATATCAGTTGCCGAAGAACACCCCTTTGTCAGCGGAAACCTGGTAGTAGACTTCGCCGGTAACGAGGTGCGGCTGGACGGTAAGCCGATAAAGCTCACCTCCACCGAATACAAGCTCCTCTGCCACCTGGTCAGGAACGAGGGGCGGCTTCTCTCTCATGAGAACCTGCTGACTAAGGGATGGGGAGAACGCTACAGAGACGCCAGAGACCTGCTCAGGGTACATATTCAGCACCTGAGACAGAAACTGGGAGACAGCGTTGAGGCACCCAAAATCATCGTCACCGAGCACGGCATGGGCTACAAATTCGTAAAACAGCTAAACCCTTAAGTCCCTCCAATACTGCACTCTATTTCTTACCCACTAGGTATAAACAGCTACTACCACTGCCTCTTTGGCATTGTGCTCATCAAAGAATATAACCGCCACCTTTCTACCTAGGGCCATCTCTGCTGCCGGGAGGTTCCGGGCTACAGCAACGCCTTCCAGATAAACCTTACTACTACCAGCGAGCTGGATGGTAGCCGTATAGTCGCCAGAATTGAAACTCCTTAGTACCGCTTTCCTCAAACTCATTTCCGCTCAGTCTCCTTCAATTACTTACACTGCCCCCAGCGACAACCGCTCCTCGTATTCTCCACGCTGCGGATTATAAACCAGAGTTAGCCCCAGCACCCGCCTCTTATCAGCATCAAGACCGGCCCTGCTATCAGTTATGTCAATAACATCGTAGGGCTGCTGACCACAATTCACCGGGATTCTGATAATGCCGCCGCCCGCCTCTATCTCAGCCTCCCTCAAGTAAGCCTCTCCCCTCTCCCCGGCCCCGGCTACGGTATCTATATTCCTGTCCTCCAGTTGCCTCAGCCTATCGTAGAGACTGGCTATCTGGGCCCAGGAGAAAGAGTCAACGATTATCGGGGCATCACCCCCGGTATCGTAGCCCTCAACCTGGACTCGATTAAGCTCCCAGGCTCCCTTACGGTATCTGCCCTCAAATATGGGATGAGTTGAGCCATAGGCATAAACCGACTCGTCAGAGGACTGGGGATTCACTACATAGGCTTTATTGCCCTCAATAAACAACACATCAGGAACGAAAGACAGCAATTTCCTGACGATGTCATCGCCCCTATTATTGGAGTGGATAGCGAAGTCGGGGTAATAGCCGGTAATAACCGATGACTGGGACTTTACCTCAAGCTTCAAGCCCACCCTGGCCAGAACGAACTCAAGGATTTGCTTAACTGACATCTGGTCAGAATCCTTATTCCACCGGAACTGATGCCTGGCTACCCAGTTTTCAAGCCAGCTCCAGCCGTCCCCGGCATACAAAATAAGACTGGCCTTACCCTCTGAACCGGTATACTCAAAGGCATCAAGCCGGAAGGCAATCCCCGTGCTGACCTCCTCCCCCTCCGGGGTAACATAGCCCGGACTGACCTCTAACTGCGCACCGATATCAAGCACAGCCAGTTCCCCTTCTCCCGGTGAAGCGTACTTCCCATTATCGTTACGCAGATGAATAGCCACCCTCCCTAACTCCTTCCCCATCTCCTGCTTCAGGGAGACTACGTCACCAGTCAAATCAAGGCTGTTTACCGTCAAAGAGGCTCTCCATACTCCAGCCGGGCTTGACAGCCAGCAATAGTCACCGTGGTGAGCAATTGCGAGTCCATACCCGCTCGACAGGTTAAAAGGGACCGGCTCACGCCACAGATCTTCCAAAAAGCTGGTATCGGGAATGGAGTGAGACCAAAAGGGACGGTTATAGTCTTCGGTGCCGGTAAACTTCTCAATATAGAAGCCTCTATAGACATCAGGCCTGTCCATAAATGGCCGGCAGTATTCAAAGTCACCCCCCGATGGCGCTGAGGCAAACTCCTTAAGCTCTGACCATATGCCGGAGGCTACATCACCACCATCACCATAAATGAGCGACCACAGCTTATAATTATCATCCGGGTCCTGCCCGGTAACAAATAGATTCCAGTCGTTATCATAGACAGTAGCCACGCCGGATAAATCACCAACGGTCTTATCCCAGGCAACCCTAGCCTGCCACTCGCCACCGACGTGCTTTTTCACATAGAGGACCGCCTGGTCAGCAAAAAAGATAGCCAGGTCTCCGTTTGGCTTGTAGGCCGCCGCCATACCACGGATAGCCGTGCTGGGAGAGTAACCAATAAGCTCAACACTTCCCCAGCTAGCACCGTTGTCAGTACTATTTATGCGCCTGATTTCACGGCTGGAGTTTATCCAGAATACGCTCACCTCCGCCCCCAGTGAAGCCGCCGCCGCAACGATGCAGTTATACTGGTTGCAATATGTCCACTGGCTGAAATCCGAGTCCTGAACGGCGTCAGCAACAAATTTAAGACCGGACATCAGATATGAGGTGACCTTATCCACAACCACCTTGGTGTAATTGAAAGTAAGCTGTTTCTCGCCACGTCTGGCATAGTTTTCCCAGTGAATACCGTGGTAGAAATCCAGATGACCTTTATAGCCCTTAATCCGGTCAACATCACGGCGTGTTAACTGCTGGGGATTAAAACCTTCATTCATTTTCGAACCCTCTTCAATGCTCTCTGCACAGTGCGCTGGCTAATATCAAACATCAGTGCTAATTCCTTTGCTCCTTTGCCCTCGGTTGTAAAAAGCCTTGTTATCTCCTTGTCCCGCTGTCTCTTCAACCAACGCTGTCTACCTCCGGGTTGCTCATAAATGCACTCCTGAAACGGACAATCAAGACAAGAGTCAGCTAAATCGCAGCCTGAATCCTTATAGTGGCAATACTCCGGTGGCAAATCCAAATCAACTTCATTAGCTCGTTCCAACTCCATAACTCAATCACCCAATAGAACTGCGCAGTATCAAAAGTAGCACATATGTTCTACCTCAGTCAACCCTGTTTTGTCATATTTTGCTAATAGCTCGGATGAGATGCTATAATCCCTAATAATTAAAGGATATGAATATGGATTTCTGGATACGATTGGATAACCTGATTGCTTCTAATGAAATTGTTATTGATAGGTCAAAGGGCAGTACTCATCCCAATTATCCTGAAATCATCTACCCGATTGACTATGGTTATCTCAAGGGCACTTCAAGTGGAGACGGAAATGAGATAGATGTTTGGCGAGGTTCAATGGAAGATAAACGACTAAGAGCTATAGTCTGTACTGTTGATTTAGTGAAAAGGGATACAGAGGTCAAGTTGCTCATTGGATGTACTGAAGATGAGATAAATATCGTAAATGACTTCCACAACAATAACTATATGTCGGGAATCATTATTAAGAGAGCACCTTAAGGACTACTGGAATTGTTAGACAAGAAGAGGTTTATTGCCGTTATCGGCGGAGGGCAATGCTCAAAAGACGAAGCCCAATTAGCTGAAGAAGTGGGCCGTGAACTAGCCAAACGAGGTGTTGCCCTGATATGCGGCGGACTAAGTGGAGTCATGGAAGCAGCCTGCCGAGGGGCAAGCTCGGAGGGTGGAATGACTATTGGTATTCTCCCCGGAGATAACCGCCAGTCAGCCAACCCTTATGTCCAGATTCCTATAGTCACCGGCATAGGCTATGCCCGAAATGTAGCTGTGGTCAAGTCGGCTCAGGCGGTTATTGCCATCGCCGGCAGCTACGGCACACTTTCCGAGATAGGTCACGCTCTGCAAAACGGCATCCCCGTCATCGGCTTGAACACATGGTCGCTATCCAGAAACGGTCAAACGGATAACCCGATTATCCCGGCACAAAATCCGGCCGAGGCGGTAGACAAAGCCCTTAACTCAATCACAAAATAGCTAGGTAAGTTTCAAGTTTATAGAGGAGAAAATGTCAACCATTGATAGCATAAAAGCCGGAGAAATCCTGGACTCCAGGGGCAACCCCACACTGGAGGTTGAGGTAAAGCTATCCGACGGCACCACAGGTTGGGCCGCCGTGCCCTCCGGAGCCAGCACCGGCAAATATGAGGCTGTGGAACTGCGGGACAGGGACAACTCCAGATTCAACGGACTGGGCGTCCTCCAGGCAGTAAACAACGTTAATGAGCACATCGCCACCGCTATAAATGGAATGTCGGCTACTGACCAGGCAGCCGTTGACCGCAAGCTAATAGAGCTTGACGGCACCCCCAACAAGTCGCGCCTGGGGGCTAACGCCATCCTAGGGGCATCTCTAGCAGTGGCTCACGCCGCCGCCAACGGGCTCGGCATTCCCCTGTTCCGCCACCTGGGAGAAGCAGACACCTACACCCTGCCCGTGCCGATGATGAACATCCTGAACGGTGGCAAGCACGCCGCCAACTCAACAGATTTCCAGGAGTTCATGGTAGTGCCTGCCGGAGCCGGTAACTTCCGCCAAGCTCTGCAAACAGGCACTGAAGTCTACCATTCTTTGAAAAGGGTGCTTAAAGACAAAGGACTGAATACCAACGTTGGTGACGAGGGCGGCTTCGCCCCTTCCCTGCCATCTAACGAACAGGCAATAGAAGCCATCCTGTCAGCCATTGAGAAAGCAGGCTACAAGCCGGGTAAGGACTGTTTTATTGCCTTGGACCCGGCCGCCAGCGAATTCTATAAAGACGGCCGGTATGTCCTCGCCAGAGAGGGCGCCTCGCTCAGCACCAATGAAATGGTAGACTATTATGTCAAGTGGGTCTCCCGCTACCCCATCATCAGTATTGAGGATGGAATGGCAGAAGATGACTGGGATGGCTGGCAGCTACTGACCCAAAAACTGGGCAGCAAAGTCCAGCTTGTTGGTGATGACCTATATGTCACCAACGTGGACCGATTGAGCAAAGGCATCAAACTGAAAGCGTCCAACTCTATTCTAATCAAGCTCAATCAAATCGGCACTCTCACCGAGACAATAGATGCGGTGCGGATGGCACAGCAGACAGGCTGGACGGCAGTAGTAAGCCACCGCTCAGGCGAGACTGAAGATACCACCATAGCTGACCTGGCAGTAGGCCTGAATACAGGTCAGATTAAAACCGGCGCCCCCTGCCGCTCAGAGCGCACGGCAAAGTATAACCGCCTCCTCAGGATAGAGGATGAACTGGGTAAGAACGCCAAATTTGCCGGGAGGCAGATATTCTACAACTTAGAAAGATAAGAGAGGAAAAATGACCAAAATTATACCCGGTATCTACCAGCTACAGTTACCGCTTCCATTTAAAGACCTGGAAAACGTCAACGTCTATCTGGTTCATGAAGATGGTAACTCTCTCCTCATTGATACCGGTGTAGATACGGAAGAGAGTTTTAACTCTCTGAAGAGACAGCTGGACGAGATTGGCATCAACGCTAAGGACATCTCACGGATAATATCTACCCATTGCCACGGCGACCATTATGGTATGGCGGGCAGGCTGAAACAGCTCTCCCAGGCTGATATTTCTCTGCATTACCTGGAAAAGGAACTCATCGCATCAATGAATACCCATGATAGAAGCCCCACACAGATAAACCAGATGCTTCTTATGAACGGAGCGCCCCCGTTTGACCCGTCTGATATATGGCCAAGAGACTCCACCGGCCGGAGAAGACCAAATGAGACTATCCCTGACACCATACTTAAAGGCGGTGAAACAATCACTATCAACTCTTTCAGCTTCCAGGTAATATGGACACCGGGCCACTCTCCAGGTCACATATCCCTGTATGAGCCAGACAAAAAGCTCCTGTTCTCCGGAGATTTTATCCTGCCTAATATCACGCCAAACATCAGCCTGAGCCCACAATCAAACACCAACCCGTTGGGCAGTTTCATCAACGCGCTAAATATGATAAAGCAACTGGATGTCAGCCTCGTCCTACCCGCTCATGGAAACCCCTTTAAGGACATGCGACAACGTGTCGAGGAAATCATCCAGCACCACAAACAAAGAAACTCGGAAATTCTGCAGGCTATAAAGTCTAAACCAAAAACAGCTTATCAAATAGCTTCTGAAATTACCTGGATACCACAGTCAGGCGGCATCAACTGGCAGAAACTGAGTATGTGGGAAAGAAGATTAGCCATGTTTGAAACCCTGGCGCACCTGGAATTCATGAGAGTTGGCGGCAAGGTAGACAAATTCCCCAAAGATGATATCATATATTACCAGCAGACCTGATAACAAAAGCAACTAACAGGATGATTTATCAAGAGCATCCTAAAAGGAGGCATGAAATGGCAACCAGAATTGGTATTAACGGCTTCGGGCGCGTGGGTAGATTGGCTTTCAGGGCAATTAATCAGTACCATAGAGACAAACTGAAAGTAGTGGCTATTAACGACCTCACTGACACCAAAACCAACGCTCACCTGTTAAAATGGGACAGCACCTACGGCCGCTATCCGGGCAAAGTAGAAGCAACTGAGGACTCAATCATTGTTGATGGTAAGAAGGTAAAGGTACTCTCAGAACGTGACCCCGGTAAAATCTCATGGCAAGATTACGGTGTTGACATAGTAATAGAGTCAACCGGACTGTTTACCGACGCCACCAAAGCAGCCGCCCATCGCCAGGGTGGCGCTAAAAAGGTAATAATTTCGGCACCGGCCCGTAACGAAGATGTAACCATTGTCCTCGGTGTCAATGAAGACCAGTACATTCCGGATAAGCACCACGTCATATCTAACGCCTCCTGCACTACTAATTGCATCGCACCAGTGGTCAAGGTATTACATCAGAGCTTCGGAGTAACTAAGGGATTAATGACCACCATTCATGCTTATACCAACGACCAGAATATTCTGGATACGGTACATAAAGACCTGCGCCGGGCTCGAACTGCCGCCGTAAACATCATTCCCACCACCACCGGCGCCGCCAGAGCCGTAACCCAGGTTATCTCTGAACTCAAAGGAAAACTTGATGGAATGGCTTTCAGGGTTCCGGTGCCCACCGTCTCCGTCGTCGACTTCGTTGCCGAGCTGGATAAAAAGGTTACCGTTGAGCAGGTCAACCAGGCTTTACAGACGGCGGCCGGGGGCACTTTATCCGGCATCCTGGAATATTGCGAGGAAAAACTGGTAAGCATAGACTTCAAAGGTAATCCCGCCAGCTCAATAGTTGATGCACCCAGTACCATGGTCATTGGCGATAATATGGTCAAGGTACTCTCATGGTATGACAATGAGTGGGGTTACTCCTGTCGCTTGGCCGACCTCGCCAGCTACATTGTCGACAAACGGCTATAATTATTAAGACTTTAGTCACTGTATACGGTTGACATTACCGTACAAGTGTGCTTACAATAGTAGAAAATTTAATACCGAGGTGGGAAATGAAATTAGTGGTTGTTGGTTTTGGACAATGCGGATGCAATATTGCTGATGCGTTTTACGCTATCAATAGTTATGCTAAGTCAATTTTTAACCGTAGAATAGAAATTTTAACCGACGTCTTCGCAGTTAACACCGATGAGGCAGACCTGGGTGGTTTCAGACATATTCCAAAAGATAAAGGACACCGCATCCTCATCGGCGCTATGAAAACCTTCGGTCACGGTGTGGGGAAAATAAACGTTGATGCTGTTCAGATCATCAAGGACAGCCATGCGGTAGTCACCGACACCGTTCTAAGATCCAATAAGTTCCACGAAGCCGATGCAATCATGGCAATAGCCAGCGGAGGAGGTGGCACCGGCTCCGGAACTATCGGCTGGGCAATGAAGGAGCTCAAAGAGAGGACTGATAAACCCGTCTACGCTCTAATAGTCCTCCCCTTCGGATTTGAAGAGCAGGGAGACACTTCCTACGCAGCAATGAACACTGCTATCTGCCTCAATACGGTAACTCAATATGCCGACGCTGTATTCCTGGTTGATAATGAACGGTTTAGAAAAGCAGAAAGCAGCTTAAGTGAAAATCTCAACTACATAAACGGCGAAACAGTCCAGAATTTTTATGACCTCTGGTGTGCAGGGGAAGAAAGAAATCCGAAATTCGTGGGCAGCAAAGTACTTGACGGCGGAGATATTAAGCAATCTCTGGACGGTATCACCTCCATCGGCAGAGGACAGGTTGACCTCTCTACTTTCTCACGTTGGAAAAGAGCCGACTTCCGGGAGGGAGTGAGAGAGCGAAGCGCAGCAAATGGAGCCGTGCGTCAAGCTGAGAATAACCTGAGCCTCGGCATCGACATGGATGATGTCAGGAAAACTCTAGCTTTAATCAGCGGTCCAAAAGGTGTCCTCAACATAGCCATGTTAGAAGAAATCTCCGGCTTCTTACAAGAAAGAACTCCTAAAGCGGTGATAAGAATTGGGGACTATCCCCGAAGAGCCCAGGACATCTCGGTGACAGTAGTTGCTTCCCAGCTAACCCAGGTGGATAGATTGACCGGCATATTTAGTAAAGCTGAGGAGCTATTCGCCAAGCAGAAAACGATAAACGAAGAAACCGAAACTAAACTTAAAAAACTAAGGAAGGTCGGCAAAAACTTGCCTCGCCTTGCTTAAATACTATATAGATAATATTTACGCCCCCGATAACGGACATGCTGGCACTATGGTGCGGGTGTGCCCGCAAGATTGAAATAATTTCATAAGCGAGGTGGGGAAGTTGAAACTGGTGGTTGTGGGTTTTGGGCAATGCGGGTGCAATGTTGCTGACACGTTCTACGCTATCAACAGTTATGCCAAGTCAATTTTTAACCGCAGAATCGAAATTCTGACCGACGCTTTCGGAGTCAACACTGATGAGGCAGACTTGGGTAGTTTCACACATATTCCAAGCGACAAAGGCCACCGCATCCTCATCGGCGCCATGAAAACCTTCGGTCACGGTGTGGGAAAAATAAACGTTGACGCCGCCCAGATTATCAAAGACAGCCACGCCGTGGTCACCGACACTGTTCTAAAATCTCAAAAGTTCCACGAGGCCGACGCAGTATTGACAGTAGCCAGCGGAGGAGGAGGCACCGGCTCCGGAACCATTGGCTGGGTGACAAAGGAAATCAAAGATAGAACTGATAAACCCGTCTATTCTCTAATAGTCCTCCCATTTGGATTTGAAGAGAGGGGAAATACTTCCTACGCATCAATGAACACGGCTACCTGCATCAATACGGTAAATAAATATGCCGATGCTGTGTTCCTGGTCGATAACGAACGATTCAGAAAGACGGAAAGCAGCTTAGTTGAAAACCTCAGATTCATAAACGGGGAAATAGTTAAGAGTTTTTATGACCTCTGGTGCGCAGGGGAGGAAAGAAATCCGAAATTCGTAGGCAGCAAAGTGATAGATGCCGGGGATATTAAGCAATCTCTGGAAGGTATCACCTCCATCGGCAGAGGAGAGGTTGGCCTTTCTATCTTCTCCCGGTGGAAAAGAGGGCATTTCCGACAAGGCGTGAGAGAGCGCGGCTCGGCAAACGGAGCGCTGCGTCAGGCTGAGAATAATCTCAGCCTGGGAATTGAGATGGAGGATGCCAGGAAAAGTCTAACCCTAATCAGTGGTCCAAAAGAAGTCCTCAATCTGGCTATGTTAGAAGAAATCTCTGGCTTTCTGCAGGACAAAGCTCCCAAAGCGGTAATAAGGATTGGGGATTATCCCCGAAGAAGACACGAAATCGCCGTGACGATAGTTATTTCCCAGCTAACACACGTAACCAGATTGGAAGCTCTATTTAGTAAAGCTGAGGAGCTATTTACAAAGCGAGAGGAAATAACTGCAGAAACCGCATGGAAAATTAACCAACTGCGGGAGAGCACCAAAAACATACCCGTCTTAGACTAACGAAATTATATAAAGGGCAAACTTCAAAAAACAAACAAGGTGCATCATAAGGATGCACCTCTCTTTTTAACTGTTAGCCGCCCTCAGTCCATCCTGAAAAATAGTTATAAGTAATCCACTGACTAACAACCGTTCTTCCGATATATAAAAAACAACCCTTATCCGCCTAAAAAACCCTTTGGAAACCAGCTAATATGGGGTATAATAGAAACGAAGAAATGACTTCTCAAGTCTTTTATCGTAAGTGGCGTCCCCAAACTTTAGCTGAGGTAGTTGGTCAGGAACACGTAACTCAGACGCTATGTAATGCCCTCGAGAGCAGCCGTGTATCTCATGCCTACCTTTTCTGCGGCCCACGAGGAACAGGCAAAACCAGTACCGCGCGCGCATTAGCTAAGGCAGTGAACTGCCTCACCAACGGCAAGGGCGAGCCATGCAATACCTGCGACATCTGCCAGGCAATAACCGAGGGAAAGGCGCTAGACGTCATAGAAATTGATGCCGCCAGCAACACCGGCGTCGATGATATCCGAAGCCTCCGTGAGAAGGTTAATTATGCTCCCAACCAGGCCCGCTTCAAGGTCTACATCATAGACGAAGTCCACATGCTCAGCACAAGCGCCTCTAACGCATTGCTCAAGACTCTTGAAGAACCACCGCCCCATGTTATCTTTATCCTGGCTACTACCGAAGCCCATAAAATACTGCCCACTATCATATCCCGCTGCCAGCGCTTTGATTTCCGGCGTCTCCCCCAGGATGACATAGTTTCTGTACTAACTACTATATGCCACGGCGAATCTATTAATATAGAGCCAGAAGCGATGCGCCTTATTGCCAGGAGTGCCACCGGCAGCCTGCGGGATGCCATAAACCTGCTGGAACAGCTAGCCACCTACTACGGCTCTGAAGTTGAACTCCAGCAGATTAAGGCTGTCATGGGTATCACCGGAGACCAGCGGGTCAAAGAGCTGGTAAAGCACATCATAAATAATGACATTTCGGCTGGCGTAACTACTATAAACAGCGTCAATAACGACGGCCTGGATTTGCGCCAGTTCAACCGGGAAGTGGTGGAATACCTCAGAGCATTACTTCTAATAAAGACCGGCTCTGGCGAAGCTGTAGACTTTACCCCCGAGGACCTGGCTGAACTAAAGGACTTAGCAGCACAAGCCTCATTAGCCCAGATATTGAAGCCGGTCAAGCTCTTTGGTCAACTTGAGCTTGGTCTTGATAACTACTCTACCCTGCCGCTGGAGCTAGCTCTGGTTGACTGCACTCTACAACCATCAGAAGAGAAGAAGGAAAGCATTAAGGAAAGCGTTACCGAGCAAACTGAATATAAACCTCCTCAACCCGTAAAGAAAGCGGCTCCACCCCCCACCCAGACCCAACCCAAGCCAACCAAGCCTGCCACACCACCGGAACCAGAGGCGGCTGTTACCACTACTCCGGCAGAACCAGAGATAGCCACTACAGCCGCACCACCGGAACCCGGCAGTGAAACCGAGCAATTAAGGCTAAATTGGAGACAGGTTATCGAGCAAGCTCCAGAAGATACCAGAAAAACCGCGGCTATTGCCATACTCAGAAGCGCCGGCGTCAAACCGGTGGCATTTGAAGATAATACCGTCACCTTATCTTTTAGATACCCCCTTCACAAGGAAAAGATAGAAGAACCTGAAAATAAACGGGTAACTGAAAAAGTCGTGAGTAGTTTTCTGGGACGTCCCTGCCACGTGCATTGCATCTACGAGCCGGAAGACAATCACTTGCTGAAGGCAGCCTTAAAAATGGGTGCCCACATTACTAATACGGAGGAAAGATGAATTTATCCCTACTGAAGCAAGCTAAAGAACTCAAATCAATGCTGGATAAAACACAAAAGGAACTCGGCAAGGTAATTATAGAGGCAGATTCAGGTAAAGGTGCCGTTAAGGTTACCGTTAATGGCCAGCAAAAAATAAAGTCAATCAAAATATCTCCAGAGGTAATAGACCCCAACAAGGCAGAACATCTGGAAAAACTGGTATTAACCGCAGTGAGCGAAGCCCTTACTAAATCTCAGAAACTCGCCGCCAAGCAACTGGGAGGACTAACCGGCGGCCTCA
>CAZRDI010000007.1:4412-18404 GCA_964598825.1 uncultured Dehalococcoidales bacterium | reverse complement strand
CCTCCGTCAGTAATGACCTTGGCTTCTTTAGCCATTATGGTGCCGTCTTTTTTAAGCCCAATCTTTAACGCCAAATGCATGGCTGTGCGATGCTCAGTGGTGGTGAATTCCTCTTCCCTATTAAAAACTATCTTTACCGGCCTTCCTGTTTTCATAGAAAGAACGGCGGCATTGACCGAGTCGGGCATGGTCGAATTTTTCCCGCCGAAGCCACCTCCAACATGTGGCTTTATTACCCTTATATTGCCTTCTCTCATCTTTAGGGCGTCAGCTAAGCCTAGCTGAAGAAAATATGGAGATTGGGTAGAAGACCATACTGTTAACCTGCCACTACCCTTATCATACCTCGCCAGAGAATTATGCGCCTCCGTAGGAGACGGGTGTTGGCTTGAAAAGTTAAACCTATCCTCTCGGATATAATCAGAATTTTTAAAGCCCTCGTCTACATCGCCCCATTCAATATGGCGTGTATTATTGATATTGTTTTCAAAACCATCGTGAATTACAGGCGCATCGTCTTTTATGGCTTCCATGGGTTCGAATACAGCCGGTAGCAGTTCATACTCTACATTGATTAAATCTATGGCTTCCTCAGCAATATCTTCACTAATGGCAGCCACCGCTGCTACTGGGTCCCCTATAAAACGAACTTTGGTCGTAGCCAGAATTTCCTGATCTGCAAGCTCATGGAAGCGCCGCCACAGGCCATATTTGCCTCCGGGGGTATCCTTTCCCGTGATAACTGCTTTTACCCCCGGTAGCTTCTCTGCCTCACTGGTGTCAATGCTAATAATCCTGGCATGTGGATGTGGACTTCTTAAAAGTTTGCCATAAAGCATGTTGGGTAAAGTCATGTCAAAGGTGTATACTGCTTCCCCGGTAACCTTTGCTGCCCCATCCACATTTGTTGTCGGTTTACCTATTATTGAATATTCGCTCATTTTGTCTTCTCCTGTGACTTTTGCGCTTGTAATCTTCCTGCTGCATCTCGTATGGCTTCATTTATCATATTGTACCCGGTACAGCGGCATAGATGGCCATCCATTGCCCGCTGGACCTCCTCCCTTGTTGGGTTGGGATTCTCCTCCAATAGCGCCTTAGATGCCATAATCTGTCCCGAGGTGCAAAATCCGCATTGGAAAGCCCAGTTATCAATAAAAGCCTGCTGAATTGGATGTAATTCCGCACCATTTGCCAGGCCTTCAATGGTTAAGACCTCTTTCCCGTTTGCCTGCAGAGCAAGTATGGAGCAGGATTTGACCGCCTTTCCGTCAAGATTAACAGTACAAACACAACAAGAGCCGCTGTCACAACCCCTATGGGTTCCCGTTAACCCTAACTCATCTCTCAAGACCTGAACTAAAAGAGTCTTAGGCTCTACCCAGATATCGTAAGGATTCCCATTCACTACAAACTTCAACTCTTTCTTCACAGCTAACCCTCCTTGTCTTAATGAAATTAAGCCTTCTTAGCTCTGGCTAAGGCTTCGTTCCCCACCCGCTTTACCAGAACCTTTACCAAATCTCTTCTATATTCCTCTGATGCTTGAACATCTGGGGTGGGACTAGCCTCCTCCGAAGCTACCTGACCTGCCTCAGCAAGCAGAGCATCGCTGATCTTTTTACCCTTTAGTATATCCTCAGCCTTTTTAGCCCTCATAGGGGCAAGGGCCACGCTACCAAGAGCTATTCTGACATCACTGCATGTCTTCTTATTTTCATCAAGAGTAATTAACATCGCGACTGATGCGAGACTGTAATCCCCTACTATCTGGCTAAATTTAGTGAATTTAACGCCAGTATTAGGTGGCAGAGTTGGTACCTGAATCTCAGTAAGCAGTTCATCGTGTTGGAGTGCTGTCTCAAAATAGTCCAAAGTAAAATCTTCAGCATCCACGGTTCTCTCTCCACTTAAGCCGGTCATCTTTAGCTTTGCATTTAGGGCAATCAGGACTACAGCTGGGTCTCCACCCGGGTCACCATGGGCAATATCGCCGCCTATGGTACCCCAGTTCCGGGTTTCCACCGAGGATATATTGTGTTCCATCTCAGATAATACACTGAACTCTTTTTGGATAACCGGTGATTTCTCGACAGATCGATGAGTGGTTAGGGCGCCAATTCTCAGCCCTTTCTTGTCATCATAATCTATGTAGTCCAGTTCAGATAAACCCTTGATGCTAATTAAATATTGCGGGGTAACCAGTCTCTGTTTCATTAGAATTAACAGTGACTGGCCACCGGCAATTACTTTGCACTCATCCCCGTACTTGTCCATCAACTTTAGAGCTTCCTCAACTGTGTTAGGGGCAAGGTACTCGAAATCAACGATGATATTCTTCATTACAGCTTAAACCTCCCTGATGTAGTAGCTTTCATCACTTTAAGCCTTCATTTCTATATGTCTATCCACCCACCATTTCCAATAATTTATTCTGCAGATTACTGGTAAACTCCTTCCCCACTTTGTCTACCTTAGCCCGCATAATGCGCTCGCCGAAGGTAGCTATGCGACCGACCATACTTACATTCATAGAGTAGACTACCTCAACCTCCCCACCTGATTTTTCGTTCAGGTTAACTACCAGCTCGAGACCGAAAGTCCCCAGTTTGCCGAGAGCTTCCCCTCTGCCAACTGCCTTGACGTATGTTGGCGGTGTCATTTCGGCTATCTCGACGACAAACTTTAATTTTACGGAGATAAAACCAACCGATTGTTTGACCAGACAATTATAGGTCTTATTGTCCGTAGACTCGATTTGTTCCGCTCCGGGAACACAGGAAGCCAAGGTACCCGGCGCAAGCAAAAAATCCCAGACCTCCTGAATGGATGCTTTTAAATTGAACTTTCCTTCAATACGCATTTTAAATCAACTCCCTCCTCTCTTTATTATGAAATACGGATCTATAGCCTTTATTGGTTTTATATGGGGTAGTTTTATATAGGGTATCTCAAATTTAGGATTGTGGCTTGGCTCTGGGGTGGGGGGAGTGGGGTTGTGGGAAACTTCCCCTGCTTCATCCAGGCGACCCCGATATTTACTGTTGAAGCATAAATAATAATGCCTGCCTCTATATAGGGGGCAGTTCTTGCACAGGTCGCCGGAGAAGGGACATAGCATCTTTGTTTTAGCCACTGACCGTTTTCTCCACTTCTATCCGGTATAACAACGAGAAATCACGCTGCTACCAGAGCCATCCCAGTACCCTGATAGTAATCCTTAGTAGCTTTCCTTGATAACACTACCGGTTATGTTACTTACTAGTCAGTAACATAACCGATTATAGAACAATTGGCGGATTTTGTCAAGATTATACTAACTCAAGCCCCTAGCTGTGGTATTCATTTTTTAATGTATCCATTCTCAAGGAGGTGAATGAACTGGTCAGCTATCTGCGCCGGTGTGAGGCCACCGTCAGGTTGATACCAACGGTATATCCAGTTTGACACGGCCAGAATGGCGAGTGTAGCCACTTTTGTATCGTCGACGGCGAAGTCCCCTCGCTCCACGCCATCCCTGATTGTCTCATGTACAACTTTCTCAACATCTTTCTGCCGGCGTCTGAGGGCATCACGGCTTCTCCGGGGGAGAATATTAATTTGCTCAAAGGCGATGCGTGTCGTCTCCTTACGTTCAGCGCCGAATTTAACCAGCATCTGTATAATTCTTGCCAGCCTTTCCCTGGGGGGCAGAGCTGACCTGCCCACCTTGGTAACTTCCTCCATGGGCTCCATTATTTTGCCCACGATTTCACGGAGGATGTCTTCCTTACTATTAATATAGTAGTACAGGGCTGGTTTGGTGATACCAATCTCTTTGGCTATCTCGTCAAGCGTAGTAGCGTGATAGCCCTTAACGGCAAATATTTGAGCGGCCACGCTGATGATTTCATCACGCCGCGTCGTCGCGCTGTTATTGGGCTGTTTCTGCTTCATTTGCATCTCCCCTCATCCTTAGCGATAAAGAGTGGTTCTCCTTCGGCATGCTGTCGTTGCCCGGTCTGACAGTCTCCATTTTATGGCTTCCTTACCCGCTGGTCAACATTAATTATTATTAGATGGTGTTTCGTCTGGTATGTGGAGAGGTCTAGAGCCAAACACCCTGAACCTGAGCAGCATTAGGTTCAACTCTCCCTAGATGATAAGTTATAGCTTTCCTCAGTATCAATGTCAACGCAGACGCCTTCACAGTTGACGGCTACTTCAAGCACGTCATCAGGGTGCCGGTCGATTATCTCCCTGCCGCCGATGTCTCCCTTTAGCGCCAGCAATTCGTTTTTGTATCCGATGGCGAAGATAACGGGGCGGCCCCTTCTGCTCTGATAAACGGGAATGGCAATGCCTTTGTTATGGCTGTTAAATTCGTCTACCAGCTTATTGATGGTCTGGCTATCAACAAAAGGCTGGTCGCCTAAGGCCAGCATGACTGCCTGGGCTTCATCACTAACCAGGTTTAGCCCGGTTACTATGGAAGTGCCCATTCCTTGCTGGTAGAACGGATTTACGATTACCTTAACCGGTCTGGCAACTATGGCTTTCATCACTTCTTCGGCTTTATGTCCGAGCACTATGATAACCTCGTTTACTTTGGAATTGAGCAGGTTATCAATGGTCTGTTCCACAATGGTGCTATCGCCCAGGGGCATCAGTTGTTTTAGCTTACCCATGCGCTTTGATTCACCGGCAGCCAGAACTATTGCTGATATCATTGCTGGTTTATTTTACCTTATTTCCTATGGCTTATTATAGCTTTTTCTCGGCATTGCTGTCTCTTCAGGGGTGGGGGTGTTTAATTGACACCGATTTCAGACTACTGCTAGAATTCAAGGGGAAAATCTAAGAACTTTAACTTTGAGAATCAAAAGTGCGCTTATTTGAGTTTTAGGAGGAGCAGGAATGGCGATGTTTTACCGAAGGCTACCAAAGTTTGACTATCTGGCCCCGAAGACGATTGATGAAGCTCTGTCCCTGCTTTCCCGGTACAAGGGGAAGGCGAAGGTTATGGCCGGTGGGACTGATTTGGTGCCAAAACTGAAACGAAGGGAACTTAAGGCACCGCAGTATATAATAGACCTTAAGGACATCCCCGATTTAGATTACATAAAATATGATGATGGTAGCGGGCTAAAACTCGGCGCATTACTTACAATCCATGCTGTGGAAACCTCGCCAATAGTTCAAGAAAAGTTTAGTATACTATCCCAGGCTGCCGGAAGCATGGCTTCTACTCAGGTGCGAAACAGGGGCACCATAGTCGGTAACATCTGTAACGCGGTTCCTTCGGCTGACACGGCGCCGGCATTGCTCACCCTGGAGGCGAAGTTAAAGATAATCAGCCAGAAGGGTGAGAGAATAGTTAATATTGAAGATTTTTTCACCGGTCCAAGTGAGACAGTCCTTAACGGCGAAGAGTTAGTGCAGGAAATCCAGGTGCCTGACCCGCCACCACATAGCAGAGGGATATATCTGAAACTTACACCGAGGAGGGCTATGGACCTGGCGATTGTTGGTGTAGCGGTGGTGGTTGCCGGGAATGGAACCTGTGATGATATACGGATAGCCCTCGGGGCGGTAGCCCCGACCCCGGTCAGGGCGCGACGGGCAGAGGATAGTATCAGGGGGCAGAAGTGGAGTGGCGAGGCAATAGAAAAGGCGGCCCGGATTGCTGCTGAGGAGTCCCGCCCGATTAGCGACCACCGGGCTTCAGCCGAATACAGAAGCGAGATGGTCAAGACCTTAACCAAGCGGGCAATTAACCAGGCCATTTCTTAATAGGCGGGGGCTGAAATTTAACGATAGGAGAATTGGAGGTAATCTGATGAAGCAGATAAAGTTGACGGTAAACGGCACGTTGTACGAGCTTGGTGTGCAGCCTTGGGAGGCGCTGGTTGATGTTATCAGAGATAATCTGGGGTTGACCGGAACAAAAGAGGGCTGTGGGCTCGGCGAGTGCGGGGCATGTACCGTTATTATGGGTGGCAAGACGGTTAACTCATGTCTGGTGCTGGCTGTCGAGGCTGACGGTAAGCAGATTACCACTATTGAAGGGTTAGCTGATGATGATAAACTTCATCCTCTTCAGGAGGCATTTATTGAAAACGGGGGCATGCAGTGCGGATTCTGCACTCCGGGGATGATAATGTCGGCTAAGGCGCTGCTTGATGAAAATCCAAACCCGGATGATGAGGAGATAAAGCAGGGGATAGCCGGGAACATCTGCCGCTGCACCGGGTATACCAAGATTATCGCCTCTATAAAGGCGGCAGCCAAAACCATGCAGGGGGGTAAGTAGAAATGGCGGAGTATTCAGTTATAGGCAAGAGAGTGCCCCGGGTAGATGCCAGAGAAAAGGTGACCGGTGAGGCGAGATACGCCGCCGACTATTCATTGCCCGGCATGCTGTGGTGCAAGCTGTTAAGGAGTCCCTACCCTCATGCCAGAATCCGCAATATTGACACCAGCCGGGCGGAGAAGCTACCCGGCGTAAAAGCGGTGGTTACCGGGAAGGACTTTGGCGGTTGGACATGGGGCTGGATGCCGGCTACTAGGGATGAGCCGCCAATGGCGGTGGATAAGGTGCGCTATATGGCTGAGGCGGTAGCCGGGGTGGCGGCGATTGATGAGGACATCGCTGAGGAAGCCTGCGACCTCATCAAGGTTGACTATGAAGAATTACCCGGCGTCTTTGACTCGGAAGAGGCTATGAAGGATGGAGCGCCTAAAATCCACGACTATGTCAAGAATAATATCAGCCTGGAGTACCACTGGGACTTCGGTGATGTGGAAAAGGCTTTTGCTGAATCGTATATTGTGCGCGAGGATAAGTTCAGAACCTCCAGGGCGACCCATGGCTATCTGGAACCGCCAGCTATTTTGGCTTACTACGACCCTTCGGGTCACATCACCGTCTGGGCGGCAAAACAAAGTCCCTACTTTCCCTACCGGCACCTGGCGGCGTGCTTCAAACTGCCGTTGAGCCGGATAAGAGTTATTCAGCCGTTCATTGGCGGTGGTTTCGGTGGGACGAAAAACGATTCGCTTGCCGGCGATTTCTGCTCGGTCTTGCTGTCCAAGATGACGGGAAGGCCGGTCAAATATGTTGAGACCATGACGGAGGAGCTTACCACCAGCCGTCGCCGGCATACCATGAATGTTTACAGCAAGATGGGAGTTAGCCGGGATGGAATACTGAAGGCGATAGAGCACCGTGTTATTGCTGATGGCGGTGGCTATACTGCCATCGGGCCGCTTACCATGTATCTGGCCGGGTTTATGACTACCCTCCCTTACAAGTTGCCCAACTTCAAGTATGATGCCTATCGTGTCTTTACCAATAACCCGATAGGGGCGGCGATGAGGGGGCACGGGATTACCCATACCCGTTTTGCCGCTGAAATTCAGATGGAGATGATAGCCGAGGAACTGGGGATAGACCCGGTGGAGATAAGGATGCAAAACGCTATTGACAATCCAAAGCCGGGCACTATATATGAGACCGTTAATAAGGTAACCCTTAAGACATGTGGTTTAAAGGAAGCCATCCAGAAGGTTGCCGAAGACCCGCTATGGCGGGACCGGGATAAGATGCCGCGAAAAGAGGGCAATATTTCCTGGGGTGTTGGCCTGTCAGGCACCTCATACCTCGGTGGAGCCAGGCAGATGGGTCATCAATCGTGCGGCGCTATCGTCAGGATTTGTGAGGACGGTACGGTCAATCTCATTACCGGGGCTACGGATTGCGGGCAGGGCTCTGACACGGTGCTGTGTATGATTGCCGCCGAGGAGCTTGGGATTAAATTAGAGGATGTAGACATAAAGAGGGTGGATACTGCCTACACGCCGGTTGACCCCGGCAGTTATGGCAGCCGGGTAACTATCCTGGCCGGGCAGGCGACTCAAAAAGCCGCCCGCGAAGCTAAGAAACAGCTCCTGGAGGCTGCCGCCAGGACCTGGCAGGTAAAGCCTGAGGACATTGAAATCAGAGAGGGGAACGCCTTTGTTAAATCGGACCCTGAAAAAACTATGCCTTTCATCAGGCTGGCCAGAACTGCCTGTTACTCAGGCACCGGGGCGGTTATTCTGGGCACCGGCTACTCAAGCTACGGTATAGAGCCTTTAGACCTTACCAATGGCATCGGTAACGGCGGCACATCTTATAGCTTCACCGCTCAGCTGGCAAAGGTGGGGGTGGATATGAAAACGGGAAAGATATTTGTTACCGATTTTGTCATTGCCTCCGACTGTGGAAGACTGCTCAGCCCGATATTAGCCGAAGGACAGATTGAGGGTGGGGCTGTTCAGGGGCTTGGGCAGACTATATATGAGGACTTCATAATGGATAAAGGTAAAACGCTGAACTCCACCTTCCTTGATTATAAGATGCCCCTGTCTACGGATGTGCCGGACATGAAGCTGATAGATGTGGTTACCGATGATCCCGATGGACCCTTTGGTGCCAAGGAAGCCAGTGAAGGGAGCATTGTCAGCGCCCCGCCGGCGGTGGTCAGTGCTATCCATGATGCCACGGGAATATGGTTTAAGGAGCTTCCTATAACACCGGAGAAAGTCGTAAAAGCGCTGAAGGAAAAGGGGAAATCACCTCCGCAGAAGTAATAACCGTTGCCCGATTATAAAAAAGGCCTTTGGTGAATCCAGCCGGGGTTATCAAGGGTCTTTTTGTTTCTGGCTGCTTCTTATGATGCTACTTCCAGTGTAGCCCCTCGTTTTTTACAAGGATTTTACATAGCGATAAAACCGGCATAATAATCCCTCCTTATACTCGTAATTAGACTTTAGAGTTGGCATACGGAACTGAACCAAGGGGGCCCCGGTCAGAACCTGTAGCCAACCCCGGTCAAGAAGAAAAGAGGAGGTAAAACCAATGAAGAAGAAATGGAAAGTCATGATAACAGCGGGATTAGCCTTACTGGTGCTGGCATCTACTGTGGTTCCTGTCCTGGCTCAGAGTGAGGAAGAGGGCACGGTAAGCTCAGGGTTGGTGTTCAGGCCGGGTAATTAGCGGACGTTTATTCTTCTGCACCTCCGGGCTAGCACTTAGCTACCTTTTATGCTATAATGCAAGACCACCGCGGACTGTGAGTTGTAGCATTGAGTTTGGCTTTTTCGCCTCTGATAGGATTGATTGATGATTCTTACTAGGTTAAGACAGCAGAGATTCTATGGATGGACGGCATTAATCGGGGTAATGCCGGTTTTTTTCAGCATGATGGGTGGCACCGTTATTGCCTACGGGTTATTCCTGCCCGTTATGTGTGAGAAGCTTGAGATGACACGGTCTGCCTTGTCCGGCCCCTATACGGGGCTCTGGATAGTAATGGGACTGCTCGGACCGGTAGTCGGCATCACTGTCAACAAGTTCGGGGCCAGGAAAAATATAATCTTTGGCAACGCCTTGGCTGTCCTGGGTCTACTGGCCATGCCTCTGGTCAAAGAGACGTGGCACGCCTATCTTGTGTTCAGTGTTCTGATAGGAGCGGGGCAGGCCTTCGGGACATTCGTGCCCGGTATGGTGGTCGCCAACAACTGGTTTACGAAGAAAAGGTCCATGGCGATAAGCCTGCTTACTGCGGCGGGGGGTGTCGGCGGGTTTGTCCTGTCTCCATTAATCGGCTGGCTTCTCCTTAATATAGGCTGGCAGATGAGCTGGGTCTGTCTGGCCGGGCTGCGTCTGGCGGCAACCGTTGTTGCCGGAATATTAATCAGGGATGCGCCGGAGGATATGGGGCAGTTCCCTGACGGGGTTGATGTTCTGGCAGACCCGGTGGCGAATGAGGGCAGCCCGGCGCCGAAGCGGGCTCACCAGACGACGGTGGACTGGAAGCTCAGGGACGTTTTGCGCACGCCTGCCCTGTGGCTGATAATAAGCTTCGGGGCAGCTCATATATTTACCCTGAACCTCCTGACACTGCATCAGGCGGCTTATATTCAGGATATCGGTTTCTCTTCTATGGTGGCGGCTACCGTTTCCGGTGTGCTTAGCGGAGTTAGCGTTGGCGGCCAGTTGCTGTGCGGGGTTTTAGCCATCAGGTTTGAAGCCAGGTATCTGGCGGTCATTTACCTGGCCGGGTTTATCGCCGGTATATTTGTCTTCATGAATGCCGGTAGTGTTCCCTTAATTTACCTGTATACTGTATTTGCTGGACTTTGCGCCGGCGGGCTGGTGGTGCTGATGCCCCTGATGTTGGGCAGCTATTTCGGGCGCGCTGACTATGCCCGCATTATCGGCTGGACAACTCCCATTATCCAGATTATCGGTGCGGTCAGTCCACTAATCGGCGGGTTTATATATGATGCTTCCGGTAGTTATACGCGGGCTTTTATAACCGTGATTTGTTTCCTCGGCGTGGGGCTGGTATGTGCTTTCTTCACCCGGCCGCCCCGCCATTCGTCCGAGATAGACCTGAAATCTTGAGGCGTGTCCCCGACATTGTCTTAGTCCGGGTGGCTACCTGGCGTAGAAGCTGGTTGTCCAGTCGGGCCTGTCAGGGGCATTGCCTGTCTCCAGCATCTCTTTCCACATCTCATCGGTGAGCCTGTCGTCTATGGGGTGCTTGAACTCGTAGTAGCTGAGGGCAGGTCCGGCGCCGATGATGATTCTGCCATCAGGGACCTTGTAGGCAACCAGAATCAGGTCGACGTAGCCGACTCCCTCTTCTAGGACTTGCCTTGGTGGGTTGGTATCAGTGTGGACATCGGTGACCAGGGTTGTTTCTTTCCCCTCCGCTTCCACTCCGGCGATTATGGACTCCAGATGCTCACCAAAGTTTCTGATGAAGCTGTAATCCGATTCATCCAGTTCCCTGTTCTCCAGTTCATCTTTGGAGATTTCAAGCAGCCTGCTGAGGATGCTCTCCAGGTCCTCCAGGCGTGCTTCCTCCTCTTCGCTCAGAGCGTCAAGCTGGGCCAGGCCGTTTCTGGTCATGGCGGTCAGCGCCAGCATGCGGGAGTAGAATTCGGGAACCGGTTCCACGTAGCCTACCACCTGCTGGGGTGGCGGTGGCGCCGACTCAAGAGTGATGGTATAGCTTTGTTTGGCGTAGAGGATGGTATCGTGCCGTAGTTCGGTCCAGGATGCCAGAGTCGTTTGTAGTTCCTTGTCCTGCCAAGCCTCGGTCTGCATGAAGGTGGGGTAGCCTTCTCCGAATTCCTCAAGCAGGGGCTTCAACGTATACAGCCATGCCCAGTAGAGATTGCGGTTCCAGTCGGCGATATCAAACTCTGCAAACTGGTCCTTTAGCTCATTTAATTGCGCATCGTAGCTGGTGTCTTCGCCCTCGTATTCAGTATCTCCTTCTTCCTGTAGTATCCGGTAAGCCCGCTCCGAGCTCAGGACAGCCAGTACGTCTAGGCCTCTGGGGAAGGTTCTGGCCGGGCCGGCGCCGGTCACTTTCATGGTAAAGGGCTCGCCGTCGCCGACATACATGCCCACTGCCGGGGAGACCAGGTTCTGGAACATGTAGGAATCGGGGACAAATCTCTGTCCCATGAACCGCATCCCTTTGGTCTTTGCCAGGCACTCATATAGCTTTTCCCTGGTTATGGGAGGATACACCACGCAGATGCCCGAGCCGCCGTAGATTTCCGGGTTTCTCATTTGAGCCAGCTCTGCCTTGAGGGCGAGTAGATTGTCCTCATCGGTAAGCAGTTCGGGCTCAAACTCGGTGCCGAAGACCGTTTCTATGGCGCTGAGGTATTCGTAAGGCGTCAGGTCGTCGGCGGTGCCCACGAAGAATGAGGTAACTGAATAAATGCGGTCCCATATCTCCTGGGCAGTAGTGTTTCCCATCTCAACGTTGGATAGTTCCGCTGAAATTAAAGATGCCTGGATGGTAGCCAGATTAGCATCGTCTTCGGTAATCAGCGGCGCTTCAAGGGCATTACACTCGCTCTCATCCCCGCCCTTCAGCAGGAATGCCATCCTGCCGTACCACATCATTGCCTTGAAGTATCTCTTCAGGGTTTCGCTGCGGGTATAGTGTCCTCGAGGGACATACTGGGAGTAGTCTTCGCAGTAGCAGCAGGGGAGGTTGCAGACGCAATCTGTATCTAAGTTAAAGATAGCGCTTGGCTTAAAGCCCTGATGCTCCTCAATATTATTTAGTTCCTCCTCCACGTCATCCTGCACATAGCTGGGTATGCTGAAACTCACCTGTCTTATCGGCTGGAACTCCTTTTTATCATAGGGGTGTTCGCGGTTCCACTCTTCAATCTCTGCTCTCGCTTCGGCTTCGTCATAGCCCTCGGTTGGCGTCTGGAGGAGGCTAAGCCCGACGGCGAAGTAAGCTACATTTCTTCTCGCCGCTTCCTCCAGTTCGAAGTCGGTGGAGTTTATATAGTCCTGGATGGACCTTTCCAGCATAGCCTGACTCATGTCAACAAGCTGGTCGAAGAATTCCTCTTCTTCAATTCGTTTTAGTATCTCGTTGAACTGGATATGGTAGAGGTGGAGAAGTGTATCGGAAGTCACGAAGATGGGCACTCCCCACTCTTTCATGGTTTCGTATGGTTCTATGATATCGTCGCCGCGCCATGGAATGGTCACAAATCCGTTTTCCTGCAGGAGTTCCTGCTGGTTTGTTTCTAGCTGGAAGCTTGAGTCTATATCTGACATGTTGACAATCTGGTTCAGGGCTAGCGGCAGGGTGTAGGTGGGCGAAGCCAGAGTGACTGAGAAACCCTCCAGTTCGTAGTTGGAGGCGAGTGCCAGCTTGGGGTTAGATATATCGCCGGTTGCCACTGACGGTATTTCCAGGGAGGGTGGCAGTGCCGGGGCACCACACCCGCTGAGGATAATAATGCCAGTTAATACCAGAGAGAGGAACAGCTTCACTTTCATTGTGCCGTCTCCATTTATTCTGTTTACCTAATTTACTATAAGTATAACGAGCTTCCGGGTAAAAAGTTACCTTTATCTCTCCTTGAACTCTATTGTAGCACAAAGATATTGCTCTTTTCCTTTGGATAGCAGGCTGACCGGTGGTGCAGTTTAGGCCGCTTTAATCCCTGTCTGTTTGCATTTATAGGGCCGGCAGGGGTAAAATGCAAGTCATCTTAATAATCTTAGCTTTGCTTGTAAGTGGTTTTTTCTGGTATGAATTGAAAGCGTGAAAAGTAGTTGGTGAAGAAGGAAACAACTGAATACCGGGGCATGGACGGAGGGGCCGGCATGGGGATGGGGGGTGGTATGGGCAGGTTTTCCATGTACAAGCGGACCTTCAGGTCTTTTAAGAATCCGGTATTCCGTCTCTACTTCGGTGCCTTGCTGGGTCAGATGGCCGCCATGAATATGCAGATGTTTGCCCGCATGTGGCTGGTCTATCGCCTGACCGAGTCCCCCGCCATTATGGGGGCGATGGGTTTCGCTAATGCTATCCCCATGCTCTCTTTGTCTCTCTTCGGTGGAGTTATCGCCGACCGGGTACAGAAGAAGTATGTCATGCTCTTTGGTCAGATGGGCTCTGCCGTAGTTTCTCTGGCTATAGCCCTTTCGCTGGCTTTTGGTTACCTGAGCAGCGAAAGCGCCGGCTCGTTGTGGATTCTGGTCGTGGCCTCTGTGGTTCAGGGAATCATCATGGGTCTCATGATGCCCTCACGTCAGGCTATCCTGCCTGAGATTGTCGGTGAGGAGCAGCTGATGAACGCTGTGTCCCTTACTACCATGGGGATGAACGGTCTCCAGATCCTTGCTCCGGCGCTGACCGGCTTATTTATCGGTGCCATTGGCTATGAGGGTGTCTACTATATTATGACCGGTCTGTACTTCGTGTCCACTATCTTTATCATCTTTATGCCGCGCACCGGTGAGATGAGCGTTCGCGGCGGCGGTGCTCTGGACGACATAAAAGCAGGGGTAAGGTATATCCGGCGTAAGACTATTATTCTCTTAATCCTGGGCTTTGTCCTCTTTACCGTCTTGCTCTCAATGCCCTATAGGATGCTGCTGCCTGTTATTTGTGTTGAGGTTCTGAATGT
>CAZRDI010000007.1:0-4312 GCA_964598825.1 uncultured Dehalococcoidales bacterium | reverse complement strand
GTGATGAGCATCTATCTGATGCAGTTTGGACTGAACAGTTTCGGCACCTTTATTGCGGGACTGCTGGCGGAGGGAGTAGGGGTGCAGTGGGCAATTGGCGGGTTCGCTGCGGTCCTTGTCTTCGTGGCTATCCTGGCGCTGACTTTTGTTCCTCGTCTGCGTAGATTGGACTAGCTGCATCGGTAGGAGGCCTATTAACTTTCCCTTTTCTATACTTCCTTTGGCTTCTGCTCAGAAGCTGTCGGGAATGTGCATCCGCCAACTTCTCGCCAGGCACATGAAGGAGAGCAAACCAAGCCCAGTGGGCACTTTATAGCTTCCTTGACGATGTTCTTAACTACCTCTCGCCGGTTGCGCAGACCCTCTCTGATTCTCTGCCTTACCAGATCTATTACGTCATCGGTTACCTGTTCTTGAGACATTCCCAGTTCGTCAGCGCAGTCCAGAACGTCGTCTTTGGTCACCATAAAAATTGCTATCAGGATAATGTCTTCATCTTGGTTTGCTGGCACTTCAATCACCTCTTTCTTTGATTTTGTTCCCTCTGTTCTCTTTATCTTAAGAGGTGGAAGTAAACTGGTCGTAAAATTAGCGTTTAAATTGCATAAAAATTGAGGGAATAGGTTTTAGCTGTTGGATGAAGAGATTGGGGTGATTGCAAATACCTTTAAGTGGAGCATCTGTTTGCGGGGTGTCTGGAGGGGGTATAGGTGGGGTATGGTATGTTTTGCCAAGGAATGCTAGTTAAGAGGGTGTTGCTTATCTACCTGGCTCCTATTGCTTCCTCTACTAGTTTGTCTACATCTTGACTAATCTCAATGTCTAGTTGCTGTAATGTTCTTATGGCGTTTGTGAACCTGGACTTATTTTGGTGAAGGAACTCAAAAAGGGTCTCCTTGCCCTTTGGGGTGAGCTGATATGCTCTTGTGCCGTTCTTCTTTAGATAGCCGCGTTTGACCAGTGAATCGTATAAATAGCCGATGTATTCATCGGTTACATCCATCGGGTGAGTTAGTAGCTTGTTACCGGAGTCTCTGGTTAACGCCATAGCCATCAGGATTATCATTTCACTGGAGAACATTCCTCTTCTCCTCCTTGTTTAAATAGCTGCCCGTGTTACAGGTTCGGTCAGCACCGACTAAATTCTAAGATGGTAAAATATAACAGGTCGCGTTTCCCCACCTTTTTGGCATTTATCAGGGTACGGGTTATATCGTCGAGCTGGATGCGGGTTACGCCCAGCTCCTCTTCCAGTTCGACTAATTTGGTTCCGTTGGGGTGACTGGCTAAGTAAGTTAAGATTTTATTACTAAGTTCGCTGCTCGGTGCCTCTTCTATTGCCACTTGGAGGGTGACTCCTTTCTATTACCTGTCTGTATATAGGGTTGACGCCCCGAGATACGAAAATGGCTGCGCAGATATCTCCTTATTATTTTTGGTTAATTCTTCATTATCTCGGGGCGCTGCAAAAAGGGGAGGTGATGAAAAAGAGCCTACCTTCACAGGAATTTTCCTTAGAGGCAAGCGGGTTAGACTATGAGTATCCAGTATGGCTGAGGTAATACGGTTGATTATCTCTAATGCCTCCTGGATTGTTCCCATTAAACCGTAGCGGGTGCTACTTGGTGCGGGCAGCCTTTTGACATATGGCATAACATTCAACATTTTTTGGTTACCGAGTCCTTCCGGTCTATCCGTTACCAATATTTTGGGCTTCGCCGGGAGTAGTAAGATGCCAATAGTCATATATTATACCATTAAAATGCCACTTGTCAATACCAGGGGCAAAACGTGGTATGATTTAACTTTACGGTTTGGAATAGGCTGTCAAAGTGGGCGTGCGGTAGCTTCAAGGTCTAGCAGGGCTCGTTTTTTGTGCAACCCACCGGCATAGCCGGTTAGCTTGCCGTTTGAGCCGATGACCCGGTGGCAGGGTACTATGACGGGGACAGGATTGCTGCTGAGGGCACGCCCGACTGCCCGGGCGGAGTTCGGGCGGTTCACTGCCTGGGCTATTTGACTATACGAGAGGGTCTCTCCGTAGGGGATGTTACGTACCAACTCCCAGACCATGCGTTGGAATGGTGTTCCCCGCAGGTCAAGGGGTACGCTGAACCGGCGGAGTTTCCCGGCGAAATATGCGTCAAGCTGCTCTGCCAGAGCGTCGTTGTGCTCGCTGCTGTCTTGCGTCCGAGTATTGAATCGTTTCCATCGGGCAAGACGTGTATCCGCATCGTCCTCGGTTGTCACGCAGACCACACCTTGTTGGGAGCTGACGAGGATGTAGGTGCCGAGAGGGCTATGATAGCGCTTCAAGAAGAAGGTCTCCGGTGCAATATCCGGAGAAGCAGACTTATGGAGTTTACGTGCTTTTATCATGGTACGAGTCTCATTTGGCAGGTGCTTACGGTAGAAATATTGTAGTTCTTCAGGTTGTTAAACACAAACCGCCGGTAATAAAGGCAAAAATTTGCCAAAAGTCATTGACGGGCACGGCACTGTCCGCTTATACTATTCCTTGAACGTGTAAGCAGGAGCGAGAGAATAGGGTTGAGGAACAAAAATCCATATACCTGGATAGGTCTGGGGTTGCTGATTACCGGAGGCATAGTATTTCTGGTGGCCTACTTTATCCTCCTCCTGACCTGGTTATCTGCGCTGGGAATTTCTATGCTTATCTTAGCCGTTATCCTGCTGGCGCTGGGAAGAACTATTCCCAGGGTCTCACCTGAAGTCAGCGCCCTTCTTCTGGAGACCGGTATAAGTAACATGGATGCTCTGGTGGAGGAATTGGGGATTACCACCCGGGCTCTGTATCTCCCCGCCTCGCTGACCGGGGGCAGCCCCCGGGCGCTTATACCCCTGCGCTCAAATCCTTCTCCACCCTCCATAACCGAGGCTCTGCCCCGGCGGCTTATTGTCAGGTATGGGGATAGCCCGGAAGATATAGGTCTGCTGGTTACCACAGCCGGGACTATAGCCATCGGCATGCTGGAGGCGAAGCCGGGTTCAGCATCAAACGAGCTTGAATCGGCGCTGACATTCCTGCTCAGGGGGCTATTGGGTGTAGCTGACCGGACCAGGGCTGTTATTAATGAAAATCACATCTCGGTAGATATCTATAATCTGCGTATTGAAAACAGGACAACGTGGGCTAACCAGTGTTTAGGCAGCCCTCTCGCCTCAATGGTTGCCTCAGTAGCCGCTGAAGCCTGGGACAGACCGGTTACCATCAAACAGGAGACCTACCGTGGAGGGAGATGCTCGGTTGAGCTTGAGGTGGTGGGTTGAAAATATATAATAGCTATATTATTACCGTTGCCGTTCTGCTTTTGCTGAGTACTGTTATCATGGCTGCTCTGGGGCAGAACTCACTTGATATATACTATACCGTGTATGTCATAGAGGCGCTTATCATTAGCGAGCTATACGTATACTTCAATGCCAAAGCCCGTCGCGGGCTGGGTCTGGTCAGCGCCATCTTGTTTGCCGGCTTTTTATTTATTGTATCGCTGCAGGTTATCAGGGTATTGGTGTGAAGAGATTCGCTGTTGTCCTCTCCGTAGTAGTCTTGGTGGTAATGATTTTCCCCTGCCTTTCCGTTTTTGCCCAACCCACCCACACTCCCCACCAGAACCCGGTTACTGCTGTGGAGTCCTCGGACATGGCGTCATTATTGCTATTCTATGGTAATGCATTTAATCTGGCCGCTCTCAGACAGTATCAGGATGCTCAAAGTATCCTGAGTGAGCTGGAGCATGCCAATATTCCGGATGAATTACGTTACCTGACCGACCGTTATAATAGCCTTTCTTATCAGCTGTTCGCGGCTATGAATGAGGTGGAGTTCCTTCTCGACAAGGTCTCGACCCTATTCTCTAATGACCAGTTCAGCGAAGCTAGGCAACAGCTTGCCGTTGCCGAAGTCGCCATCCACGATATCCTGCTACTGATGGGAGATACGGAAGCCGCTACCGGCGCCCTTGCCGAAAAGCTGGGCGTTTTCGCTGCGCTGGCGAGCAGTGAGATTACACTGGCTTATGAGCGCCTGGACGAAATGCTGGGCCGCTTGAGGCAGCTTATTGATGAGCTTGACCAGCTGCGGGATAGACTCGGCGACAATCCGCAGACGGTAGTTGATAGCTACTTTTACCTTCCGACCCTGCTTGAGGTATCGGCGCCGGAGACTGCATATCCCGGTCTCCCATTCACTGTTAGCGGTCAGGTTACCTCTACCGATGGTGCTCAGGAAAGGCTGGTAGAGGTGTTTCTGGATGACATTCGGCTGGCGGAGGAGGTGCTATACGGGCAG